>CAIJLJ010000083.1 GCA_903821395.1 uncultured Solirubrobacterales bacterium
AGTGCATGCGCAACGTTGAACGGAAGCGAGGTTGCCGAGATCGCTAGGTACTGGCCGATTCCCTGACCGTCGGCATAGGTAACCCAGATCGAGCCATCCATGATCGCCCCGAACGCGAGCCCAGCGAGGCCGCAGAAGATCGCAAGCCAGACGCGGCCAATCTGTTGGCCCGTCGCCCGCCCCACAAACGCGCCAAAGATTCCGCACAGCCCCCACGCCACCATCTGCCAAGGCGTCCACGGTCCTTGGCCGAAAAGAAGGTTCGACGACAGCGCGGCTACCGCACCAACAACGAATCCCGGCGCGCCGCCGAGAGCAAAACCGGCGATGAAGATGATGTCGGTTGTCGGCTTCACGTTTGGGATCGGCGCGAACGCGACGCGGCCGATTGCCGCGAGGCCCGCCAGCGTCGCGACGAGCGCCAGCATCCGCGAGCTTGGATGGGTCCGCTCATACCAAGCGAAGCCACTGATAAGGGCCGCGGCAAGAATCGCGAGCGCAGCGAACTCCCAGTTCATGGCGCTGTCTCGACCGTCATCTTTGAGCGCAGCACGGCGCCGCCTTCTTCCGGAGTGCAGGCCTGACCCTGCCCGCCGAGAATCCGAGCAGTCTCGGTGGCGAAGTGCCAGCCTCCGCTCAGGACTTCAGCGGTCGGTGCATCGGCCACTACCCGCCCGCCGGAGAGCAGCACCACGCGCTGGGCCAAGGCGGCCGCGAGCTCGGTGTCGTGAGTTGCTACAAGCACCGCCGTTCCCGCCGCGGAGAGACCGCGCAGCTTCGCGATCAACTCGCCCTTGGCAGCGCGGTCCATTCCGCGAGTTGGTTCATCGAGCAGAACTGCGCTCGGCCGTGCGCCGCCGAGGACCACCGCGAGCGCGAGCCGCTGGCGCTGCCCCCCGGAGATGTCGCGCGGATGGCTCGCGGCAAGATCGGCGAGCCCGTACTCAGCGAGAACCTCTGGGTCAACTTCGTCGTCGACGCGCTCGTGGATTAGGTAGTCACCCGGATTCTGGAGCAGCAGCGCAACGCGCCCTTCGCTCTGAACCTTGCCGCCCGTTGGCTGCTCGAGCCCGGCAAGAATCCGCAGCAAGGTCGACTTGCCAGCACCGTTGCGTCCCATCAGCGCCGTTAGCTCGCCGGGTTCAAGCGCTAGGTCCAGGTCGCGAAGCACCGCACGGCCATCGGGCAGCTCGTAGTTGATCGCGCGGCAGCTCAGCGCGGTTGCCTGGGCCGCCACCTTGCGGCGAGGCCAACGCGGACGATGCGTTTCACTGACGGCTTCGGCTGGCGCTTCCACCGCGCCCGCCTCCAGCAGACCGTGCGACTGCAGCGTCGCTCTTGCTTCCTTGACGCCAGACGGAGGAGGGCGCAAACCGGCGCGCTCGAACAGCCGCGCCGCCGGCGTCTGCAGCGCGGGCTGGTGCTCCGCGGCCCAACCGAGCATCTCGCTGGGAGACGCATCGCAGACAAGCTCCCCAGCGCTGAGGACGGCAACTCGGTCGGCGTGCGCGAGGCAGCGCTCGAGCCGGTGCTCAACTAGTAAGACGGCCGTGCCCCACTCCTCATTGAGCCTTCGCAGCATCCAGATCAGCTCATCGCCGGCTACCGGATCGAGCTGCGAAGTTGGCTCGTCGAGCAGCACCAGCGACGGGCGGGCGGCGAGCGCGGCCCCAAGCGCAACGCGCTGAAGCTCGCCGCCAGAGAGCTGGTCGACCGGGCGCTCGAGCAGATCTCCGATCGAAAGTGTCAAAGCGATCTCTTCGACGCCGCGCGCTACGGCGGCGCGTCCAAGGCCACGATTCTCGAGCGGGAAGGCAAGCTCGGCGCCAACCGTCTGCATCACAACCTGCGTCTCTGGATCTTGCAGCAACGTCCCTGCAACACGAGCTAACTCGCCCGGCCCGTTGTCTCGCGTGTCGAGCCCCCCGACCAATACCTGACCGCTGGCGGCTCCGCCATGAAAGTGCGGTACCAGCCCGCTCGCAGCTCGCAGCAGCGTCGACTTCCCTGAGGCTGAAAGGCCGGCGCAGACAACAAACTCGCCTGGCTCGACCGCAAGAGTAATCTCGCTCAGCGCTGGTGCCTCCTGGCCCGGGTAGGTGTACGAGAAGCGATCAAAAGCCAGTGCACTCATCGCCGCCGCCTGCCACCTAAGAGCGGAGCAGCGAGCGCTGTCAACACGATCAACGCTGCGAATAACAGCTCTGTCACACCGGTGACCAAGGTCAACCGCGGATAGGCCTCAAAGTGAGCCAGCCCAGCGGCAATGCCAACCACGAGGAGCGCGAAGAGACCGAGCGCCGAGGCCAGCACCGCTCGGTCGGCGCGCGAGTAAGGCAGCCTGTCACCGCGAGGTGGTGCGACCCGCGTCGCGTAGCCGCGAAGCTCGAGCGTCGCCGCAACGTCAACTGCCCGGTCGAGCGCGCCGGAGGCAACCGAGCCGACCATCAGTAGCTGCGCTCGCCGACCACTGCCGCCGCCGTCGGGCCGACAACGCCTCGCTTGGTCCATCCTGCGCGCATCGCTCGTCAGCACCCCGATCATTCGCGTCGCCAACGCCGCCGTCAGCGCCGATCGAAAAGCGGAACGCCGCATCCGCCGCAGCACGTCATCCGGGTTAACGATCGCCACCAGCAACGCACTAGCAGCGATGATCACGACGACGCGCAACGCCAGCAGAAAGCCGTAGACGAGCGCCTCGGATGTGACGTCAACGGGGCCGAAGAGCGGCAGTTCGCCGAAGCGCCAGATCACGGTCACGCCGTCGCGCACAAGCAGCGCATTGATCACTGCCAGCCCCAGCGCCAACGGGATCGCAAACCTAACCGCGCCGCGAAGCTTCGCTTGAACGCCGCTCAGCCGCGCCACCCCGAAGGTCGCGGCGGCGACGGCAGCCAGAACCAGCGGATGCGTGAAAGCGAGCGCAAGCGCTACCAACGCAAAGCCAAAGAGCGCTGACACCGACGAGCGCGCGCGTAGCAAGACGTCGCTGGTTGCCGCAGGAGTGCTCACCGCCCACCACCAGTGAGCGGGAGGCCCAGAACTTTCGCTGAGCCAGGCGCGAGCGCCACCGCGTAGTGGCGCCGCAGCTGGCTCTCGTTAAAAGCCGCAGCGGCCGCCGCGACTCCTGCGGCATTGGTTCCCGTAATCGCCCACACCGGCGGCTGGCCGCTGAGTCCGGTTGCGGCAACGAGCCCGGCGCCCGCACCAAGTGAGCGGACCGTCTTGCCATCTGGGTTGAGCAGGTCAATCCGCGCTCCGTTCGACGCTGGCTCGGCGTAAACCCCGCTCGAGGCTGGCCCACTCTCGAGCTGGGCCAGTGCCTGATCTTCCCGTAGCGCCGCCCACTGCCCAACGATCACGCGCAGCGTCTCGTCAGTGATTGACGCACGGAAGAGCCCGATCGCGACCGGCACGCCGAACGCGGCAAGAGTCTTCGAGACTTGGCGGCACGGCGCCGATTCGATCTCCACACACTCAATCCGCACAGGTAGGCGCTTAGCGCTGCCTGGGCCGTGAACGAACGGTTCGGGGAACGATCCAACCACCGCTGGCACGTGGTCGGCCGCGCTCCAGTTACGCCAGTCCCACCAGATGCGGTCGCCATTGCGAACCTTCGTTGAGGCGGCTCCGACCGGCGCCTCGCTGCCGTTTACGAAGTAGAACCAATCAACTGAGCGTCCGTCAGACTGACCGCCGCTGATCCCGTTGACCGAGTCAACGAACCCACCCGCGTAGCTCGTCTCGGTTTTGGCATTGGCGCTGAGCAGCCGCATCACGGTCTCTGACTCAGGCAACCCCGTCAGCGAACGCTGCAGCAACGGAACACGGCCGAAGTCGCGACTAACGGTGAGCTGAACGCCGCTGTCCCCGGGCCCTGCACCGGCGCCGCAGCCGCCCGCTAGCGTCGCGATTAGCGACGTAGCGAGCACTGCAGCAAAGCGGCGACTCATCGCGCTACCTCAGCGCGACCGTCTGGCTATTGGAGCGAACGGCGCCGCTCTTGGATGCGCGGAGTATTCGCTTACCAACGCTACGCAGCGTCAGCTTGGCCTTCCCGCGGGAATTAGTAATCACGCCGCCGACGCGGGCACCAGCTACACCCTTGCCGGTCGCGCCGTTGAGCACGCGAACCTCGAATGGGCGTCCGCTGCGCGCCGAGGCTGGGGCGACCAGTCGCAAAGCTGGCCGGGTCTCATCGAAAATTGCCCACAGCACCGTGTCGCCGTTTTTGAGCGCCACCCCACAGCCACCAGCACCAAGCGATAGGGCCATCTTCCAGTTGACTGAAAAGTCCCAGTAATCGTTGCCACTGGGCATCTCGGTGGTATTGGCGTCGACAAGAAAATCGCTAAACGAGGCGTACCACTCCAGCCCAAGCGGCAGCAGTCGATCACCGAGCGACTGCTCGGCGGCGGCTTGCAGAGCGCGGGTTGGTGTCGCTGCCGCGCCGCCACCGCTTGCGGAAGCGTCGCAAGGGTGCGCAGCGCGATCATCACCCTTGTTCGAAGTGAGCATCCCCGGGCTAACCTTCACGTCGCCTTCAAAGAGTGTCGACCTAACGCCTTCGACACGAACGTGCACCGTGGTGGTCGCCGCCACCGCCGACGCCGACAGTGCGACTACAAATACCGAAGCGAGTGCGAGCACTCGCAGGAGCGAACCTTTAATCATCGAGCAACCCCTTTCCTCGAGGGTTTATGTGCTTTTCGGCCGGAGGCAGGTTTCCTGGCTCCCGGGCCTGTCACTCCCACGCCTTCCCAGATAGCTGTCGCTATCCAGTGGCTGCGCTGTCGCGCGTGTGGACGACTATTGCCCGGTCACAGTGGCGGGTCCGCGCCGGATTCGCACCGGACTTCCCATTCACCACCGACCCTTATGGCGAAGACACTACACGGTCGCTAGGCTCGACATTCAGTGACCGTCAACCTGACAAAGATCTACACCCGCCTCGGCGATGATGGCGAGACGCACCTCGGCGACATGAGCCGCGTGCCGAAGGTCGACGCCCGGATCGAAGCCTACGGGACAGTGGACGAACTCAACGCGCAAATCGGCGTGGCGGTCACCGTCGCCGGAATGCCTGAGCAGTACATCGGTTGGCTCCGTCACATCCAGAACGACCTCTTCGACGTCGGCGCCGATCTCTCCGTTCCCGAGACGACAGCCAAAGATGGCGAAGCGCCGAAAGAACGCCTGCGCGTTCTCCCCGAGCAGGTGAAGTGGGTTGAGGAGCGCTGCGACGAGGTCAACGACACGCTCGAACCGCTGAAGTCGTTCGTCCTCCCAGGCGGGACCGCGGCCGCAGCCCAGCTCCATGTTTGCCGCACCGTCTGCCGCCGCGCCGAACGCCGGACCTTGCTCGTCGATGATTTCAACCCGCAGGTAGTCCACTACCTGAACCGCTGCTCCGACCTCCTTTTCATCCTCAGCCGCGGCGCCAATGCTGGAGACGAGCCGCTCTGGGAACCTGGCCGCTTCCGTTGACCAAGCTAATTGCACATTAGCCGCAGTAATCATCACAGTGAAAAGGTCGTGAACGGCCGAGTAATCGGTCCCTTTCGCTGATAAATCTGCAAGCCATGACTACTGAAGCGGTTTCCCTCGGCCACGCAATCGACGACGCAAAGATGTCGAAGCGCCACCGCCGCTTCTGGCTGCTTGCCGCGCTCGGCATCATGCTCGACGGCTTTGACTTCTTCATCATCGGCGTAGTCAACCCACTGCTCAAGCAGCAGTACGACCTAAGCGCCGCGACGCTTGGCTTCGTCTCAGCGGCGGCAATCGTCGGCGCAATCTTCGGTGCCGGGCTGCTCGGGCCTCTCGCTGACAAGATCGGCCGGCGGCGGATCTTCATCTTCGACCTCTGGCTGTTCGTGATCTTCTCAATCGCCTGCGCCCTTGCCCCGTCGATCGGGTTTCTAATCTTCTTCCGCTTCATGGTCGGCATCGCAATCGGCCTCGACTACCCAATCGCGGCCAGCTACCTCGCTGAGATCCTGCCGAAGAAGGCTCGTGGCCGCTGGCTCGTAGGTGCGTTCAGCCTTCAGGCTGTTGGCATCCTGCTGGCAGCAACCGTTGGTCTCATCATCCTGCTGGCCGTCGCTAGCCACGTTGGCGCAAACGCAACCGACTCTCAGATTAACGTGGCTTGGCGGCTGATGCTCGGGTTCGGCGCAATCCCCGCGCTGGTGATCATCTACGTCCGCCGCAAGACGCCGGAGAGCCCGCGCTGGCTTGCTCAGAACGGGCGTGAGGATGAGGCGATCGCAATAACCGAGGAGCTGACTGACACAAAGGTCCAGATCACCGAAAAGGATCGCGAGAAGTCGATGGACCCGGGAGAGGGGATCAAAGCGCTCTTCCAGCCCGCGCTCTTCAAGAAGGACATGATCCGTCGCACGATCTTCACTGCCGTGCCGTGGTTCCTGATGGACATCGCGGTCTACGGCGTTGGCATCTTCACGCCAACCTTGCTGGCCGCGATCGCTGTCAAGGGCGCCAACACTAACTTCCTCGCCGACGACATCACGGCGACGGCCGGGACAGCGATGCTCGACATCTTCCTTCCACTCGGCTTCTTGACCGCGATCCTGCTTGTTGACCGCGTCGGCCGCGTTCCGCTCCAGATGCTCGGCTTCACGATGATGACGATCGCACTTCTGATCTTGGCCTTCGCTGAGGGCCTAAGCGGCGGCCCCGAAGCCCATCTTCCGCTCGTGCTGGTCGGGTTCGCAATCTTCAACTTCTTTATGAACGCTGGGCCAAACTCAACCACTTACGCGCTGCCGGCCGAAGTATTCCCATCCGAAATCCGCGCCGCTGGCCACGGCTTCGCGGCGGCCTGCGCCAAGCTCGGCGCGGCGGTTGGGGTCTTCCTCTTCCCAATTCTGCTCGCGTCGATCGGCACCAGTGCGCTGCTCTACTGCGTTGCGGGAACAACCGTGCTGGCACTGATTATCACGCGCGTCTTCCGCATCGAGACGACAGGCAAGTCGTTCGACGAGATCTCCGGCCGCAAGCTGCAGGAGCTCTCGCCGCGCCCGTCGCCACCCTGATCTTTACTTCGCGAAGGAGTACCGCCAAGGGGATTCGAACCCCTGTTTCCGCCGTGAGAGGGCGGCGTCCTAGTCCCCTGGACGATGGCGGCTTAGCTGCCGCAGAATAGCAATCCACGCGGTGCTATTGTCGCCGTCAGCTACGCGGATGTGGCGGAATTGGTAGACGCGCACGGTTCAGGTCCGTGTGGAGGAAACTCTGTGGAGGTTCGAGTCCTCTCATCCGCATCGCGAGCGCCACTGAACCGGCCACAGAACGACCGCCAGCACTGTACTATGGCCCTATGAGAGAGATACGGGGTCGCTTCGTCGTAACAACTACTGCACTTGTCGCTGCCGCAGCGTTCGCGCTGCCGGGAGCTGCCTTTGCTGCGAGTGCGCCCCCCAAGGTCGTCAAGCCCGCGCTGCCAGCCGGGACGATCTCAACGACCTACAAGGTCCCGCTGACTATTAAGCCGGGTCAAAACCTGAACCTCTACCAAGCAATGAAGGCCAACGAGCGCCCTTCCGAGCCTGGATGGATCATCGGCTTCACGCCTAACCTGAAGCTCGCTGACGGCAGCACGCCCCCGGTTGAGCAGATCCACCTCCACCACCTCGTGATGCTGATCAACTCCGACATCGTTGTCGCCTCTGGCGAGGAGAAGACGCAGGTCACGCTACCTACCGGCTTCGGCTACCACTACCAGCCAAGCGATCGGTTGCTGCTCAACCACATGATCCACAACCTCACTCCGACGCCTGAGAAGGTCGTCTTCGAGTACACGATCAACTTCCTTCCCGACACGGCGCCTGCAGCGGCCTCAATGAAAGCCGTGCACACCGAGTTTGTTGACGCGATCGACAACGCCGCCTACCCAGTCTTTGACGTGTTGCGCGGTTCCGGCGTGAACGGACGATTCACCTATCCAGCAATGTCGCCGGCATCACTCTCGGCACGCAACACGATTCGTATTCGTAACGACGGAACGATGGTGTTCACGGCAGGCCATATTCATCCTGGCGGCCTCTACACCGACCTTTTCATCACGCGCGGCAGCAAGACGGTCAAGGTTTTCCGCTCGAACGCTTTCTACTACGGCGCCGCGAAGCTCTCGTCCTGGAATATCTCGATGGGTGCAACTTCGTCTAACTGGCGAGTAGCCGTTAAACGCGGGGACATCCTCAGCGTGCAGGCCACCTACGACACAACCAAAGCCAGCTGGTACGAGTCGATGGGCATCATGGCCACGGCGACGACCGACCAGCCTGCGGGCGGCGTTGATCCATTTACAGCCGATGGCTACGCGGCACTCAACCAAACTCAGGTCTTAACCCACGGCGAGCTCAAGGAGAACCGCGACCACGGTGGCAACAAGACCCGTGGCTACGCCGACGCGCGCAAACTCGCTGACGGCCCAACGCTCGCGCAAGTTGCGGTCAAGGACTTCCTTTACCAGCAAGGCGACCTGACGATGCCCGGCAAGAAGGGCCTTCCGCCGGTCGTCAAGCAAGGCAGCTCGCTCAAGTTCGTAAACCTCGATCCAACGTCAGAGATTTTCCACACGATCACGCCCTGCAAGTCCCCATGTGATCTGAGCTCAGGGATCAGCTACCCGCTGGCTAACGGCGTCACTGTCGACTCCGGCGAGCTGGGATTCGGGCCGCTCGGCGTAACGGCCGCAGCCAACCGCGGTGACTGGTCAACGCCATCGAACCTCAAGCCGGGTACATACACCTACTTCTGCCGAATCCACCCGTTCATGCGCGGAACCTTCCGCGTGAAGTCATCAAAAGGCTAGACCGGGAGCGTCATAGCCCCTTTAGCTGGCGCCGCTGACCTTCCGGGTCAGTAAACTAAGTAGATGCGCCTGAACTCAAAACGCAGCTTCCTTGTCCCCGCGATTGCCTTTGTTGCACTATTGGCGGCGGCACCTGCCGGCGCCTCGGCTGCGATTACCTACCCAAAGGTAGCCACGCCGGACTACCCGGCAGGGACGGTCACCAAGACTTACAAGGTGCCGCTTACGATCAAGCCGGGCCAAAACCTCAACATGCTTGAGACGCTGCGTCAGAACTCCGACATGCGACCCAGCGAGCCGGGTTGGATCCTCGGTTTTGTCCCAACGCTGAAGCTCGCCAACGGCACCACGCCGCCGGTTGACCAGATCCACCTCCACCACCTAGTGCTCTACCTCGGCGGGACGCTCGTAACCGCAGCCGGCGAAGAGAAGACTCACTGGATCTCACCGAAGGGTTTTGGCTACCGCTACAACCCGAGCGATCTTTTCATCCTCAACCACATGATCCACAACCTCACGGCCAGCCCGGAGAAAGTGATCTTCGAATATACGCTCTACTTCCTGCCTGATACTGCCCCGGCAGCGGCTGACATCACGAGAGTTCGCACCGCATTTGTTGACGTCACCCCGAGCACGTACCCGGTATTCGACGTGCTACGCGGCAGCGGAGTGAACGGCCGTTACACATACCCGCAGATGTCGCCTGCATCGCTGATGCGCCGCAACGTCGTCCCGATTCAGCATGACGGTTCGCTCGTCGCCACAGCCGGCCACCTCCACCCCGGTGGCCTCTACACCGATCTCTTTCTAACCCGTGGCGACAAGACAGTGAAGATCTTCCGCTCTAACGCCTACTACTACGGGCGCGCGCTCGGCAATTCCTGGAACGTTTCGATGGGCGCGACATCGCCAAACTGGCGTGTTCGTGTCAAGGCGGGCGATGTGTTGAGCATCCAAGTGACTTACGACTCATCGAAGTCGTCTTGGTACGAGTCGATGGGCATCTCGCCGGTCCAGATCACCGACGTCCCCGCGGGTGGTGTCGATCCGTTCACAACCGACGGCTACGCGGCCCTAGATCAAACACAAGTCCTAACCCACGGCGAACTGAAAGAGAACCGCGACTACGGCGGCAACAAGACAAGCGGCTACGCCGACGCGCGCAAGCTCGCTGACGGCCCGACGCTCGCGCAGGTCAACGTCAAGAACTTCCTCTACCAGCAAGGCGACCTGACAATGCCCGGCAAGAAGGGCAGGCCCCCAGTCATCAAGCAGGGCCACTCGTTGACATTCGTAAACCAAGACCCGACAACCGAGATCTACCACACCGCAACTCCGTGCAAAGCGCCTTGTGATCTCAGCTCGGGAATTAGCTACCCGCTGGCCAATGGCGTGACCATCGACTCAGGCGAGCTGGGATTCCCATACACCGGTGCAGCAGTGATGCAGGCCGCTGCCGGCACTGCGAGTTGGTCAACTCCATCCACGCTCAAGCCCGGCACCTACACGTACTTCTGCCGCGTTCATCCATTCATGCGCGGCGCTTTCCGCGTCAAAGCCGCAAAAGGCTGACGCAGGGCACGCCACAGCCTGTAGCATCGGCTGATGGCCGGCGAACCAGACTCTCTTGCGCTTGAGCGGCGCCTAGAAACTCTGCTCGAGCAGGACCGTTTTGAGCCCCCAGCGGCCTTCGTCAAGTCTGCCGAGCTGAGCAACCGGGCGATCTACGCAGAGGCAGCAGCGGATTCACCTGCTTGGTGGGGTGAGCGGGCGCTTGAGCTCGACTGGGCTACACCGTTCACGACGACACTCGACGACTCAGGAGCGCCGTTCTACAAGTGGTTCGAGGACGGCCAACTGAACGCCTCTTACAACTGCCTCGACCGCCACGTCGAGGCAGGGCTCGGTGACCGAGTCGCCTACCACTGGTTCGGCGAAGAGGGCGAACAGCGTGACATCACCTACGCCCAGCTGCTGGCTGACGTTCAACGTACCGCCAATGCGCTGAAAGCGCGTGGCGTCGGAGCTGGCGACGTCGTTGGCATCTACCTGCCAATGATCCCCGAGGTCGTAGTAGCGATGCTGGCCTGCGCACGAATCGGCGCGCCCCACAACGTTGTCTTCGGGGGCTTCTCACCGGAGTCGGTGCGCGAGCGGATGGAAGTGTCAAAGGCAAAGGCCTTATTTGTTCCTGACGGGGCCCGGCGCAAAGGCAAGACCGCTCCAATTAAGTCCGAAGTAGACGGCTCGATGAGCGAGCTCGATGACCTAGAGACAATCTTCGTGGTTCGCAACACCGGAATTGAGACGCCAATGACGGAGGGCCGCGACGTCTGGCTCGACGAGATCTGCGCCGAGGTTGAAGGCGAATGCCCGGCTGAGCCGCTCGGCGCAGAGCACCCTCTCTTCATCCTTTACTCCTCTGGTTCGACCGCCAAGCCAAAGGGAATCCTCCACACCACCGGCGGCTATATGACTGGCGTCGCTTGGACCTACAAAGCGGTGTTCGACATCAAGCCTGAGAGCGACGTCTGGTTCTGCTCGGCCGATGTCGGCTGGGTCACCGGTCACTCCTACATCGTCTACGGCCCGCTCGCCAACGCTGCGACGAGCGTTATGTATGAAGGCGCGCCCGACTACCCACACAAAGGAATCTGGTGGGAACTAATCGAGCGCTCGAAGACAACAATCTTCTACACCGCCCCAACCGCAATCCGCGCCTGCATGAAGTGGGGCGCCGAGTTCCCAAACAAGTACGACCTCTCCTCGCTGCGCCTGCTTGGCACGGTCGGCGAGCCGATCAACCCAAAAGCCTGGCTTTGATACTGGGAGGTAGTTGGTGGCGGCCGCTGCCCGATCGTCGACACCTGGTGGCAGACCGAGACCGGCCACATCATGATCAGCCCACTACCGGCGATCACGACGACAAAGCCCGGGTCAGCAACTCAGGCGATCCCAGGGGTCGAAGCGAAGGTGTTGGATGCTGAAGGAGTGCCGATTGCGCCTGGCGGACCACAAGGGCTGCTGGCCTTGACGAAGCCTTGGCCCGGAATGCTGCGCACGCTCTACGGCGACGACGAACGCTACGTCGAGACCTACTGGAAGCGCTTTGGGAGTGAAACCTATTTCGTCGGTGACGCCTCGCGCTGTGATGACGACGGCTGCTTCTGGGTGATCGGTCGCGTCGACGATGTGATCAACGTCTCCGGCCACAGGCTCTCGACCGCCGAGGTTGAGTCGGCAATCGTCGCCCACCACGCAGTCGCCGAAGCCGCAGTGGTTGCTGAGAATGACGAGCTGACCGGCCAGGCGATCGTCGCGTTCGTCACGCTCGAAGGCAGCTACGAGGGCGACGAGGCAATGGAAGGCGAGATCCGCGACCACGTTGCCACACAGATCGGCAAGCTGGCGCGGCCGAAGCGAATCATTTGGGCCGACGACCTGCCGAAAACTCGCTCCGGCAAGATCATGCGCCGCCTTCTGCGCGATATCGCTGGCGGCCACGAACTCGGTGACGTAACAACGCTGCGTGACCCAGCCGTTATGGCGCAGCTGCAGACGCGGATGGCCAGCGGCGCGCACGACGAGGACTGAGCCGCTACTTACCGTTACCAAGTTGTTCACTTTGCACGAGCTAATCGCGAGTAGAAACTGTCCCGATGCCAGAGCAAGTGCCGGTTCGTCTCGGAATGAATGGGTTTGGCCGCATGGGCCGCCTTGCGCTTCGCGCGCTTTGGGACCACCCCGAGGTTGAGGTAGTTCATGTCAACGAGATTGCCGGTGACGCAGCTACGGCAGCCCACCTGCTGAACTTCGACTCGGTTCAGGGCCGCTGGCAGCACGAGGCGCTCGCAGACGGGCATGACATCGTCGCCGGCGGCCGGCGGATCGGCTTCAGCAGCCACGCAGCGCCTGGTGATGTTCCCTGGGACGAGTTTGGCATCGACGTGGTGCTCGAATCGACCTCGAAGTTCAAAACACCGGAGACCATCGCGCCGTTCTTTGAGCGCGGCGTCGACAGCGTCGTCGTTGCGGCGCCGGTGAAGGAGGGCGCTCTGAACGTGGTGATCGGCGTCAACGATGACCTCTATGACCCAAAAGAGCACAAGATCGTCACCGCCGCCTCCTGCACAACTAACTGCCTTGCACCAGTCGTCAAGGTGATCCACGAAGGGATCGGCATCAAGCACGGCGCCATCACGACGCTCCATGACATGACGGCAACGCAGTCGGTCGTAGATGCGCCACACAAAGACCTGCGCCGCGCGAGAGCCGCGAGCCTTTCGCTGATCCCGACGACGACCGGGTCAGCTACCGCAATCGGAATGATCTTCCCCGAGCTAGAGGGCAAGCTCGATGGGCTAGCGGTTCGCGTACCGCTACTCAATTCGTCGCTGACCGACTGCGTCTTCGAGGTCGAGCGCCCGACCACGGCCGCCGAGGTCAACCGGCTGCTGCGCGATGCCGCTATGAGCGGGCCCCTCGCCGGCATCCTCGGCTACGAAGAGCGACCTTTGGTCTCTGTCGACTTCAAAGGTGATCCGCGCTCATCAATTGTTGACGCGCTCTCCACGATTGTCACTGCAGGCACCCAGGTCAAGATCCTCGCCTGGTATGACAACGAATGGGGCTACGCCAACCGCTGGGCCGAACTGGCCCGCCGCGTCGCCTTGGCAGTCGCCTCCAGCGACAGCTGATGGCAGACTCCGGTCCGATGACCACGAAGGCATCAGGCGATCTGCGCAACTACATCCTCGTAACGGCCGCTTACTGGGCCGACACGCTCGCCGATGGCGCTAGCCGCGTCCTTGTTCTGTTCTTCTTCTACAACCTTGGCTACACGCCATTCCAGCTGGCGACAATCTTCGTCTTCTACGAGCTGTTCGGCATCTTTACGAACCTCGTTGGCGGCTGGCTAGCGGCGCGCTTTGGCCTCAAGTTCACGCTGTTCAGTGGCCTTGGCGTGCAGATCGTCGCCCTATCGATGCTTGCACTGGCGCCGGAATCATGGCTCGTTGTGCCTTACGTAATGGCCTCGCAGGCGCTCTCGGGGATCGCCAAGGACCTGACGAAGATGAGCAGCAAGAGCGCCGTCAAGTTGGTCGTCGCGGAAGGTGACGAAGGCGCCCTCTTCCGCTGGGTCTCAATTCTGACCGGCTCAAAGAACGCGCTCAAGGGCGTTGGTTTCTTCCTCGGCGGCCTGCTGCTGACGCTCGTCGGCTTCCAGACAGCAATGCTGATCCTCGCGGCAATCGTGCTGACCGCGCTGATCGCAACGGCGACGATGATGCACGGCGGCCTTGGCACGGTCAACGCGAAGGCGAAGTTCCGCCACATGTTCAGCCAAAACCGCGCGATCAACGTGCTCGCTGCGGCACGGATCTTCCTCTTTGCTTCGCGCGACGTTTGGTTCGTGGTTGGCCTACCGGTCTTTCTTCGCACCGTGCTCGGTTGGAGCTTCTGGGAGGTTGGTGGCTTCCTCGCAATCTGGGTGATCGGTTACGGCGCCGTTCAAGCCTCAGCACCGAAGTTCGTGCGTCGGCGCGCCGCTGACGGCCACGGCGAGCCGGATGGCAGAACCGCGGCGCTGATCGCCTTCGTGCTGGCTTTGTTCCCCGCGGCGATTGCGATTGCGCTCAGCGCTGAGGTTGATCAGACGCTCGCGATCGTTGTCGGCCTCGCCGCTTTTGGCGTGATCTTCGCGATCAACTCTGCCGTCCACTCCTACCTGATTCTGTCCTACTCGCACGGCGACAAGGTCGCGATGAACGTCGGCTTTTATTACATGGCTAATGCCGCCGGCCGGCTGATCGGAACGTTGCTCTCTGGCCTGCTTTACCAGTGGCAAGGCCTCACGGCTTGCCTTTGGGCTTCAGTGATCTTCGTCGTCGCCGCGGGGCTGCTCTCGCTACTGCTGCCCAATCAGCGCGCTACCGAGGGCCCCGGCGCTACATTTTCGAGCAATGACCAAGCAAACAGGGGTGCTCTCAAGGCGTGAGGCATTAGCGCTCGCGGCGACCGCGACCGGCGCGCTCGTCGCCGGCTGCGCTGACAGCGCACCCGCAGCGGCGGGGAAGCACGTGATCGTCGTCGGCGCCGGACTTGCGGGCTTGGGCGCCGCCGCGACGCTGCGGGCCAAAGGGATCGACGTAACGGTCGTCGAAGCGCGCGATCGCATCGGCGGACGCGTGCACAGTGTTGAGCGGTACGGCACGACGATCGATCTAGGCGCTTCTTGGATCCACGACAGCCGCGGGAATCCGCTCACAGCGGTTGCCAAATCGGCCGGTATCTCAACAATCCCAACCGACTACGACATTCACCAATTGCGCACGCCGTCGAAGGCTGCGGTTAGCCGCGCAGTGGTCGCAAAGCAGATCGACAAGCGCGACAGCATCATCGACTGGCTCTCGACTCAGGCCGACAACGACCCAAATGCCATTCTGGCCCCGGTTCTCGCGCGCGAGCTTGCCAAGCAGCATCAGTCAGGCGTCTCTGCGCAAACGCTTAACTGGCTGCTCGGAGTTGAGATGCCGCTCGACGTCGCCGCTGCGCCCGCTCAGATGACGCTCGAAGGCTTCGACGAGGGCGACACCTGGAACGGCGGGCCGGACCTAATGATCCGTGGCGGGGCGATCCAGCTAGTCAACAAGATCGCTGAAGGCACGAAGGTTGAGACCGGCGTCGAGGTGACGTCAATCAGCACCGGGCGATCAGGAGTGACGCTGAAGACGCGCTCCGGTTCTGTGCTCACCGCCGACGGCTGCGTTGTCGCCGTCCCGCTTGGGGTCCTCAAAGCAAGCGGGATCAAGTTTGACCCACCGCTCCCCTCGGCCACTCGGCGCGCGATTGCGCGAGTTGGCTTTGGGCTGCTCAACAAGTCCTTCCTTTCCTACGACGCTCCCTGGTGGGACCCAAACACCGTGCAGCTCGGGACGATTGGCAGCTCGATCGCTGAGACGATCAGCGTCTTCCCGCTCGCAAAGTTGACTGGCAAACCGCTTGCGGTCGGATTCACGGGCGGCAGCTACGGCGCAGCGCTAGAGCGGCGCGGGGCCGGGAAAACGGCAGCCGCGGTAATCGAGCGGATGAGGCTCGGATTCGGCGATACCGGGGTCCCCGCACAGAGCTCACAGACCGACTGGCTCGGGGAGAAGTTCACTCGCGGCTCCTACTCCTACCTTGCGCCCGGTTCGAGCGCCTCCGACCGCGTCGCGCTGGGCAAACTTAATGGCCGCTTGATTCTCGCCGGTGAGCACACAAGCACTAACCGTCCGGCAACGATGGACGGGGCTTGGCTGGCTGGTCGAACGGCGGCTAGCCGGCTCGCAGCCACGCTGCCCTGATCCCTCCCGCCGTCCAATTGGCGAGCGTGCCTCTAACCAGCGGCGATCTGGTCCATCCCTGATCGCAGCCGAGCGAACGGGATCTCGCCGTCAAGAAGCGGAACCGCGCGGTACGAAAGTCCTGACGGGTGACTGATCCGAAGTAGAGGGGACCCGTCCGGGCGAAGCTCGCTCAGCAGCGTACCTCCGCCCCATTCGACAACCCAATTCCCGCCGGGGAGCCGCCGCGCCGAACCGCAGCACCCCGAAGATGGGGCAGCGCTGTCCGAGATCTCTTCCACGACGGTGGCAGTCATCGCGGACTCGTCAATTTTGAAGCGAAGTACGCGAGGGGCGCCCAATCCCGTTTGGTTGTCATGCACTGTCAGCGTGCCGTCGGAGAGGATGCGGGCGTCGTGTTGGCCGCCAATGTTGGGCCTCGTTGTCCCGCTGACCGCAAGACTCTTGGAGGTCGGTGTCCCGCCAAGCTTCCAGATCACCGCGCCGCTAGTCCGATCGATCTTGTAGACCGCATCAAGGTGCCGCGCAGAGAAAATCAGGTTCCCGTCGAGGTCTTCGGCAACCGAGTTGATGTGGGCTATGTCCTCTGTGCCGTAGCTGTTGTCGATCCCGCTCTGCCACCATCTTCCAGTCTCGCTGAGCGCAACGTGGTCCTTGCTGTTC
>CAIJLJ010000084.1 GCA_903821395.1 uncultured Solirubrobacterales bacterium
GCTGCCTCCCGTAGGAGTCTGGGCCGTGTCTCAGTCCCAGTGTGGCTGATCGTCCTCTCAGACCAGCTACCCATCGTTGCCTTGGTAGGCCGTTACCCCACCAACTAACTAATGGGCCGCGGGCCCATCCTGTCGCGGAGGCCGAAGCTTCCTTTCGTGACAACTCTTATGAGTCGGCACCTCATTCGGTATTAGCCCCAGTTTCCTAGGGTTGTCCCGATCAACAGGGCAGGTTGCCCACGTGTTACTCACCCGTTCGCGGCTCTGCCCCAGACCGAAGTCTGGTTCGTCGCCCCACTTGCATGTGTTAAGCACGCCGCCAGCGTTCGTCCTGAGCCAGGATCAAACTCTCCATAAAGTACATCGACTTCAGGCCCTAAGGCCTTTACTCGAATGTTTGAGAGTTCGCCATGACCTACTTCTGCGGCACTCCGTACACGGGGTGCCGCGGTCTTGACTGGTTACTACTCAGACCGCCACGTGGCCAGCAAGCCGGCCACCGGCGGTTCGAACCTGGACGCACATCCGGGTCAGGTGTTCAGACCCGGAGGTACGCATGCTGTTGAGTTTTCAAAGACCGACACACCCATACGGGAAGGGGATTCCTTCACGAGGGGCGCTCAGTGCCGAGGCACTGAGAACCGGGTCGAAGCGGGGAGCAAATTCGCTCCTACTTACGACCGCTACGCATCGTAGCAGGAACTTGGCGACTTTTATCGGTCGATCACGAAGCGTTTGAAGCGTCTGCGTCCGATCTGAACGACCGCGCCGGAGACCAAATCAGCTTCGACGTCCAACGTCGCTCCGTCGAGGACCTCGCCATTGAGCTTCACCCCGCCCTGTTCGAGCAGACGGCGCGCCTCAGAGCGCGATATTCCGAAGCCATCTGCGAGCGCCAGCGGTAGGTGGACGTTGCCGTCGACCGGCGCGACGGCAAAATCTTCGATGTCGGCTGGTATTTCGTGCTCGACAAACTGGCTCACGAATTGGGCCTCAGCTGCGTCCGCGGCATCCAGCCCATGAAAGCGCTCGACTATCGCCTTTGCAAGATGAACCTTGCTGTCGCGCGGTCCCGCGTCGCCCGCGGGTGGATCGATCGCGAGCAACTCGAACCATGAAGGCATTGCGTCGTCCGGGAGCCTCATCGTGCGGCCGAACATCTCGTCGGCGCTGGCCTCAATAGCGATTTCGTTCCCCTTCGTCTTCGACATCTTCTCGACGCCATCTATGCCAGGGAGAATTGGCATCGTGATAACTGCTTGCTCGGCGACGCCGTAGTGGCGCTGGATGTCACGCCCGAGCAAGATGTTGAAGGTTTGATCTGTCCCTCCAAGCTCTACGTCGGCTTCCACGGCGACAGAGTCGAAACCCTGCATTAGCGGATAAAGCAGCTCAAGGACCGAAATCGGCGAGCCACCTTTGAAGCGATTGGCGAAGTCTTCGCGTTCCAGGAGCTGCGCGACCGTCGTAGTGCGGACGAGCGCCAGCAGCTCCGCCATCGACATGTCGAGCCATTCGCTGTTGTAGCGCAGCTCGTAGCGTCCAGGATCCTGATCGAGGATGCGAGACGCCTGACGCTCATATGTCTGCGCGTTGGCGACTATTTCCTCTGCGCTCAAGACCGGGCGCGTCTCCGATCTCCCGCTTGGGTCACCGACTCGCGCGGTGAAGTCGCCGACGATTAGAACCACGCGGTGACCAAGGTCTTGGAATTCACGTAGCTTCATGAGCACGACCGTGTGGCCAAGGTGAATGTCAGGGGCGGTTGGGTCGAGGCCGAGCTTGACGCGGAGCGGTCGCTTCTTAGCTGCGGCTAGCTCAAGCTTCGACTGAAGCGCGCCGGCGGGCAGATCTTCCGCGACGTTGCGGGTGAGCTGGGCGGATGTCGAACCGGCGGATTCCATCTGGACCAATGCTAGTCTGAGTGCAGAGCAGGACGCGTCCCGTTCCGGGGCCGATCCGTCGGGCTTGATGGTGTTCAGGTTGTTTTTTTGAGCCTGTCTTCGCCTCAGCAATCGCCGATGACTGACGACAGAGAAGACATCCCAGCCGCCGAGGGCGCCGACGAGATTGATGCTCGGGCGCCTCGCGTCCGCAAGCCTCGGCTTAAGCGCTGGAGGCTCCTAACGATTGCGATCCCGCTCCTGGCACTCGCAGCGATATCAACCGTTTTCGGAATGATGATGGCCGTCGCCGCCGAGCTTCCAAACCTGCAGAGCGAGAACGGCTTCAAAAGCGCTCGCAACTCGGTGCTGCTAGACGCATTGGGCCGGCCGCTCGGGATTCTTAAGAGCACCAACAACCGCGTACTAATCCCATATTCAGAGATCTCGCCGTTCATGCGTAACGCGGTGATTGCGACCGAGGATCAGCGTTTCTACGAGAACAACGGAGTGGATCTTCGCGGCATTGTGCGTGCGTTCGTTCAAGACACGATTTCGGGCGGCGCCCAACAGGGCGGCTCAACTATTACGCAGCAGTTCGTGAAGAACGCGCTTCAAGCTCAGAGTCAGCGAACCGTGATCGAAAAGCTCCGTGAGTCGGCGCTGGCATACCACCTAACTCGTAAGTGGTCGAAAGAGAAGATTCTCAGCGAGTACCTAAACTCGATCTACTTCGGCAACGGTGCTTACGGGATCGAGTCTGCTGCGCGGGTCTACTTTGGGCGCGACGCCAACCACACGGGATGTGGGACCAAAGAACGCCCGTGTGCTGCCGAGCTCAGCGCTGCCGAAGCCGCGCTCCTAACCGCAGTGATCGCTAACCCGTCGGCTTATGACCCAGTTGCCCACCCAGAAGCGGCGCTTCAGCGGCGGAACCTCGTTCTCGGCAAGATGCGCGACCAGGGCTTGATCTCGGGCGCCGACTACGCGAAAGCAAGTGCTGAGGGGTTGCCTGCGGAGGTCGTTCCTCCTTCGATTGACACCAAGGCGCCGTATTTCACTACTTGGGTTAGCCAGCAGCTCGTCGACCACTTTGGCGCGCGCCGAGCATTCGAGGGTGGATTGCGCGTCCGCACCACGCTGGACCTCGACTTCCAACAGGCGGCGCAGCAGGCAATCGATCAAAATCTGACCGATCCGAATGGCCCGTCGGCTGCGCTTGTCGCAATCGACAATAAGACCGGCGAGGTCAAAGCGATGATCGGCGGGCACGACTACCAGCACAATCCGTTCAACCTGGCAACGCAGGGACAGCGGCAGCCAGGCTCCACCGTCAAGCCGTTCATCCTCGCCGCGGCTCTCCGCAAGGGTTACGGGCTAGGCTCGGTCTGGGAGTCGCGCAAACGCGTCTTTGACATCCCAGGCTCGACCGATGGCGAGAAGTTCGTCGTCAATAACTTCGATAACTCGTATGCCGGATCGCGCGATCTCGGGTCGGCGCTGACTTATTCAGACAATGCTGTGTTTGCTGCGGTCGGGTTGGCGACGGGTACAAAGCGGATCTCGCACCTGATAACGCGCATGGGCGTTCGTTCGCCAGTTTCAACTAACCCGGCTATGACGCTTGGAGCGTTCAAGCAAGGCGTCTCGGTGCTTGACTGGGCGCACGCATATGAAAGCTTTGCCTCTGGCGGTAGACGGATATCCGGCTCGCTCGGAGCGCCCGACCGCGGCCCAGTCGGGATCAGCGAAGTTCGTGACGTCACGTCGAACGCGCTGATCGACACCAACAGACGCCGCGTCGACCGTGTTATCTCACCCGCGATCGCGCAGGCCGTTACTCAGCAGATGGAAACCGTAGTGAACGCGGGTACCGGCCATCTAGCGTCATACGGAGGCTTCGCAGCGGGCAAGACCGGAACAACGGAGAACTTTGGCGATGCCTGGTTCTCTGGCTTCACCGACCGTTACACAATCGCAATCTGGGTCGGCTACGCCGATCGCACGCAGCCGATGCTCACCGAGTACAGCGGCAGTCCAGTTGCCGGCGGTACGTTCCCGGCGCAGATTTGGCACGACTTCGCGGTCCAGCTTCAAGCAATCCTCCAGGCTCGTGCCAATGCCAAAGCCACAAACGGGAAGGTTGATCCCAACAGTGTCGGTACTGTCACGACGCTCGATTCGGGCGGTGGCACCTACGGCGGCGGAGGCGGCACGGGCGGCGGCGGCGCTGGCGGCGGATCGACCGGTGGTGGCGGCGGCGGTGGCGGTGGAAACAC
>CAIJLJ010000085.1 GCA_903821395.1 uncultured Solirubrobacterales bacterium
ATCCCGACGACCGTGCTGCGCAGATCGATGAGCTCAACGAGTGGATCTACCCACTGATTAACAACGGCGTCTACCAAGCCGGTTTCGCGACTACCCAGTCCGCGTACGAGCAGGCGGTCACCGGCGTCTTTGCAGGTCTCGACCGGTGTGAAGAGATCCTCGATCGCAGCAGGTTTTTATGCGGTGGCCAGCCCACTGAAGCCGACTGGCGGCTGTTCGTCACGCTGGTCCGTTTCGACGCGGTTTACGTGGGGCACTTCAAGTGCAATCTGCAGAGAGTCTGCGATTACGAAAACCTCTCCGGCTACCTACGCGATTGCTACCAGTGGCCCGGCATCGCGGAGACCGTCGACATCGACCAGATCAAGCGCCACTACTACATGACACATCCTTCGCTCAACCCGTCGCGGGTTGTGCCTGCGGGCCCAATCCTCCAGCTCGATAGCGATCCCGGTCGGGCGGCAGTCGGTCAAAAATGAGCGCCCAGCCTGAGATCCTCTGGCAGCCGTCGGCTGAGCAGCTCGCGGGAACGAACCTCGCGCGCTACATCGAGTGGTTGGCGAGCGAGCGGGCGTTGGAGTTTGACGTCAGCGACTACAACGAGCTGCAGCGATGGTCGGCGACCGAGATCGAGAGCTTCTGGGCCTCAATCTGGGATTACTTCAGCGTGCTCGCGGATGGTGACGCCAGCTTGGTCCTCGCTGACCGCGAAATGCCTGGCGCGCAGTGGTTTCCGAAGACGCGGCTGAACTTTGCCGAACACTGTTTTGAGGGGAAAGACCCAGACGCGCTCGCGCTCGTTGAGCAAAGCGAACTGCGTCCGCTACGCGAAATCACTTGGGGCGAACTGCGCGAGAGGACGAGCGACATCGCCGCAGGCATGCGTACCCTTGGCGTCGAACCAGGCGACCGCGTTGCCGCCTACCTTCCGAACGGCAGCGAGGCAATCGCTGCCTTCCTGGCCGCCGCGAGCATTGGTGCGGTTTGGTCGAGCTGCTCACCAGACTTCGGCGCCGAGAGCGTCGTTGACCGCTTCTCGCAGATCGAGCCGAAACTACTGCTGACAGTCGACGGTTACTCCTACAACGGACGTCGGTTCGACCGAATGAAGGAGGTAGTGGAGATCGAGGCCGCACTGCCAACCGTTGAGCGAACCGTTGTATTGGGTTATCTGGACGCAGCACCAGAGCTGGCGCGGCTCCGTGCTCCGTCCGCGTGGGGCGACGTATTCGCTGCCAGCGGAGAGGCGCTGACGTTCAACCGCGTCCCGTTCGACGATCCGCTCTGGATCCTTTACTCGTCGGGAACGACGGGCATGCCCAAGCCGATCGTCCATGGTCACGGGGGAATACTTCTCGAGCACCTCAAGAAGATGTGGCTCCATCTCGACGCCCGCGCAGGGGACAGGGTGTTCTGGTTCACGACAACTGGGTGGATGATGTGGAACTTCCTCGCTGGCGTCCTGCTCACCGACGCCGCGATCGTTCTCTACGACGGCAGCCCAGCGTGGCCGCGGCCGGACACTCTGTGGCAGCTAGCTGAGGACGCCGAAGTGACCTGTTTTGGTGCCGGTGCTGCTTATCTCGTCAACTGCATGCGCGAGGGTGTCGCTCCTCGCAGTCCCGCCCGACCGCTAGCGAAGCTCCGCAGCATTGGCTCAACTGGGTCGCCTTTGCCCCCAGAGGCATTCCGCTGGGTTAGCGAGCAGTTCGGGGAGGATCTCTGGCTCTTTTCAACGAGTGGGGGAACCGACGTCTGTACGGCCTTCGTTGGTGGTTGCCCGATTCTCCCTGTCTATGAGGGTGAACTACAGGCGGCCTCTCTCGGCGTAAGCCTTGCTGCCTTCAATGAGGCCGGTGAGTCGCTGGTCGGTGAGGTGGGGGAGCTAGTAATCACTGAGCCGCTCCCGTCGATGCCCGTTTGCTTTTGGGGCGACGCGGACGGGAGCCGGCTGCGCGAGAGCTACTACGAGATGTACCCCGGAAACTGGCGCCACGGTGACTGGATCGAGATCACGGAGCGAGGAACGGCAATCATCTACGGTCGTTCCGATTCAACGATCAACCGCGGTGGAGTTCGGATTGGAACGTCCGAGGTGTATCGGTCGGTTCTGCGCGAGTCGTCAGTGGATGACGCGCTTGTCGTCGATCTCCCGATCGATTCGGCTGGGTCCGAGAGCACGATGCTTCTCTTCGTAGTTCTCGGGGATCAGGGCGCACTGGACGAGGAGATGATCGGCCGGATCCGCTCTGATCTGCGCAAAACCTGCTCGCCGCGCCACGTCCCGGACGAAGTTATTGCTGTTCCGGGCGTTCCAAGGACGATTTCCGGGAAGCTGCTCGAAGTACCTGTGAAACGGATACTGCTCGGCGCCGATCCGTCGAAAGTGGCGAGCCGGGGCTCGCTTGCTGATCCGGGAGCGCTCGATTGGTTCATCGAGTTCGCAGCAGCACGTGGCGCCAACGAGCCAGCTTAGCTCTTCTCCTGCATCCCTGCGTTGGCTTCGCGCTCCTCAGCGGTTTCAATCACGCCAAGGAGCTCGCCGACGCGGCAGACCAGGAGACGTTCCTCCTCGACCTCGACCCAGACGCCGGCCGAGGCTGGAAAGACGACATGGTCACCCGGGGCGACGGGCATCTGAACGCCTGCAGACTGCCACCAGTCAATGCCGAGCCCGATCGCTAGGACGATGCCGTGCTGCGGTGGCGGCTCGTTGTTGCCAGGCGCGACGAGCAGTCCAGAGCGGCGAAAGCGCTCCGGTTCCAATTCTTTTATGACAACCCGATCGAAGAGCGGTCTTAGCTGCTGGCGCATGAACCAATTGTAGGTCAGCCAACCGCAGCGCATCGCAATCCGTATATTCATCGCCGAAGATGGAGATTTCCCGTATTGAGACCGCTGATGGATTTGTCACCGATGACGGTTCCACGATCCATGAACTCGCTGGCCGCGTAAGCCTGCCGACAGCGAACCAAAGTCTTGCTCAGGCAACGATCGAGGCCGGCGGTGAGACGACCGAGCACTTTCACATAGAAGCCGAGGAGATCTACTACCTAACGTCTGGATCCGGGCGGCTGCGCCTTGGTCAAGACGAATCAGACGTTGAGGCCGGGGATTGCGTCGTAATTCCGCCTGGCACAGCGCACAAGCTCTGGAACACGGGCACCGGGCCGCTCACGTTGCTTTGCTGCTGCGCGCCAGCCTATCGGCACGAAGACACCGTATTAGTGGAATAAACCCAGATCTAGGGTTACATAATCTACATTATCGAGCATCGGAGCTCGAGATCCGTTGACTCGGCCGGCTTGGTGGGTTGGATGCGATGTGTGCGGCAGCAGCCCGGCCGCAGCCCGTCAACCCCGGTACTCAGGGTTTGGGTGGTCGGGACTCGATAGCTCCCAGTCGGCGGCGTTGTTCCCGTAGCCAGGGATGCCGCCAGCGTCCTTGAGCATCCGCGCCATGTGGAGGATGTTCCAAGCCATGAAAACTGCGTTTCTGGTGGTCCACGCGTTGTGTTCGCCGCCTTGATCGCCGTCGAGATATGAGGGTCCTGGCCCCGCCTCTCCGTTCCAGTAGGAGTCTGACTGCGGCGGCACGACCATCCCGATGTGCTGGAGCGAGTAGAGAACCATTGCGCTGACGTGCTTGCCACCGTCCTCATTTCCGGTTGTCAGCGCGGCGCCAACCTTCCCGTAGTACGCCCACTGGCCTTTCTCGTTGGTATCTCCCGAGTAGGCATAGAGTCGCTCGATGATCTTCCTGGTCATTGAGCTCTGGTCGCCCAGCCAGATCGGCCCGGCGATGATCACGATGTCTGCCGGCACGACGAGGTCGCGATAGATCTCCGGGAAGGCGTCGGTTGCGTAGCCGTGCTCGGTCATATCTGGCCAGTTGCCCGGCGGAATTTCGTGGTCGACGGTGCGAACCACGTCGGTCTGAACGCCAACTGCCTCGAAGATGCCAAGCGGGATCGAGAGCAGTCCCTCGGTGTTGCTCGCTTCCGGTGAGCGCTTGAGCGTCCCGTTGAAGACCAAGGCCCGCAGGTCGCCGTAGTTTGTTGGCGAATTTGCGCTCAGTGCGCCAATGAATTCTTGGATGCTAGGCGGGATCGCCATTATTTCTCCTCGTTCCGGGCCAGCTACCGACGCTGGCGGTTATTTGTGTCAGAGATTATCCGAGCGGGCCGCTGGCGAAGAGCGAGCTGCGCTCGACTGTCCGGCCGCCGACCGGAAGGCTGTAGAGGTCACCGTCGCTTGCGATCCAAAGCGGACCCTTGAAGCGTTCCTTCGCGTCGCCGAGGTACGGACCCTCGAGAGCCTTGATCGGCAGTGGCGGAATCACGTGTGTCATTGCCAGGGCGCCGACCTGAGCTTCCCGGGCCGCATCTGCGGCGTCGGCAGGCGTTGCGTGGTAGTCAATGACGTCTTCGAGGATCTGCGCACGGTTAAGGAAGCCAGCGTCACGACTTGCGTCCTCAACTAGTTTGAGGAGGTCGGCTGAAAGCGCGTCGTGTACCAGCAGGTCAGCCCCCATCGCTGCGTCTACGAGGGTCTGCGTGTAGATCGTGTCGCCGCTCACGACGATGCTGCGGCCCTTGTAGTCGAAGCGATAGCCGACCGCCGGCGTTGCCGGTGAGTGATCGACCTCGAACGCGGTGATTACCAGTCCCCCATCTTCCAGCACGACCTTTGATGTTTTTCCGGAGTCGAAGTCGAATGACTCTGCGACCATGCCAGCGCTCGCTGATGGCGCAATCGCCTCGCCGTGGTGAGCCGTGCGGTAAGAGTTGTCGAGCGCGTAGGCCTCGTTGTAGCCGTTTACGACCCGGTCCACCCCCACCGGCCCGATCACACGTAGTTTGGTCTCGGCGGCGTTGGCAACCCAGCGCTGCAGCGCGACGCTGGCGAGCCCTCCGATGTGGTCGGAGTGGAAGTGCGTCAGCAAAACAGCTTGAATCTGATCAGGCCGCATCCGCATCCTGGCGAACGTCTCCGATGCCTGTTCGCCAGCATCAATCATGTAGATCTTCTGATTGACAATCACGGCAGTGCATGGGTTTCCGCGCTGCTCGTCGGGAATCGGCGAGCCTGAGCCGCAGATTGCGATGTGAAGTCCGTCGGGGAGATCCGCAACTGGATCAGAAGAGAGCCTCTTCGGGAGAGCTTTCTTGGTGACCGCGACCGCAATCTTGCCGCGCAGAACCCAGCCTGCGATGGCGGTTGGAACGAGTAGTCCGATCAGTCGCTTCATTTTCTCTCCGTCCGGCTAGATGAATTGCCGTGGGTGGTGGACCAAAGCTATCGGAACCTGAGCAGCCGCGGGCCCCCGCATATGGGCCATCACTCACCAAACTGCAGGTCTTGACATTCCGCAATTTGCGGGATTATGTTCTCCGCATGCGCGGCTGGAGCTTCGTATTGGCAGTCACTTTTGTGGCAGCGGCATGGCTGACGGCGACGCCTGCGCACGCTGGGAGCTACGTCGTGAGTTCGTGCGCCGACGACCCCCGCGGAGCGAATTTGAGCTGGACTGCAACTTCCAGCAACGTCAATGTGCCGGCCTATGGTGCTGGCTGCACTGGCACCAGCGCGGATGGGTTGATTGCTCGCGCTGCGGCGCAGCCGCGAGGAGGTACTGCGCCAGCACTCGCCGCTGCGTCTTGGACGTTCGACGCGCCTCGTGGAACAACGATCGATCATGCTGACATTTCGGTGCGGCTCTATCGATATGGCGGAGCCGCTAGTGATCGTTGGGGTGTTGGCTTGGGCGACGAGACCGGGTCCTACCTGTTGGGAGGCATAGGCCAATCTCCGCTCACGTCGGGTGGCCGCGGAAGCTACTTCTCTGTCCCGGTTGCGAGTCGTACAAGTCTCCGTTTAGGTGTTGTCTGCGCCAACAGCAGCGGTTGTTCAGTGCACTCAACTGACGTCGCAAGCGCTGGCTACTCACGCGCACGGACCGATCTGTATGGAGCGCGCGTACGGATCAGTGACCCGAGTGCGGCGACAATTTCAAACCAAAGCGGACCACTGTGGACGTCGTCGGGGTGGTTGTCGGGCAAGCAGACTATTTCGTTTTCGGCCATCGACAACGTTGGCGTGGCCCGTTCGGCCGCGAGTATCGGAGCGCTCAGCGTCGGCTCTGTGGCGAGCTGTGATTATGCCCGCCCCGCCCCCTGCCCTCTGAGCGACGACTTCTCCGCGCTGTTCGACACGAGCGAGCTTGCGGATGGTCCTCACACGCTCATACTTACGGCGCTCGACGCAGCCGGTAATCGCGCCAGTGTCGATCACCAAGTCCTCGTCGATAACCACGCGCCCGGAGCGCCGGGAATTCCCCAGCTAGACGGCGACCCGTCGTCGAAATGGCGAACGAGCAATGCCTTCACGATTCGTTACAGCAACCCGCCTAAAACGGCTGGCGCGCCGTTGAATTCGCACGACGTGGAGATGTGCCCGTCGACTGCTAGCGGCGTAATCGAAACCGGCTGCCTAACGGAACACCACGACGGCTCCCCCGCCGTCGATTCTCTCGTGGTTCCGTCCCAGGGAGAGTTTCGCGCTCGCGTCCGAGTGAATGACGAGCTGTTCGTCGGGGCTTGGGGCGGTTGGTCTCCCGTCCTCCGCTTTGATGACACGGTCCCGGGGACTCCAACGGTGGCGTTCCCGTCGGGCTGGGTCAACCAGAGCGAAATCGGTACGCCGCTCACGCTCGCGAGCCCGCACGGGTCGTTCCGTAAGCCGCCTTCGGGTTACGCGTCATATCGCGTAACGATCGACGATCAATCATCCGTCACTGTGCCCGCCGACAGAAAGGCGGATTCAGGTGAGTTTGCGATGCGCGACCTCGCTGACGGCCAACATCGCTTAAGCGTGGTTGCGGTCAGCGGTGCGGGAATCGAGACGCCACCGCTCCTTGCCGCTGGTGGTCAGGTCAGCAAGGACGTTGTGCCGCCGGTGATGGCCGTGAGCGGAGATCCGGGTCAGCGTGCTGTCGTCGGAAATCAAGTGACATTCGAGGTGGCTGCCAGCGACCAGACGTCTGGGATGGCGCCGGCGCAGGCACCAGAGCCGGTGGCGGCCGGCGGCTACGTGACGAGCCAAGTGGATCAGCTGCCGCGAGTGCTCAACCCTGGCCCCGACACCTCAGTTAGTCCGGGCGACGGCAATCACCTCGTCAAGATCTACGCGACCGACGTGGCTGGGAACCACAGCGGCGAACAGTCGTTCTCCTACACGCAAGACACCCGCCCTCCGAGCGGCGGTCTCAAGCCAATCGACCCGGCCCACCCCAGCCTGCTCGTGTACGTCGTCGATGAGCGCTGCGTCGGTCATTCAACTGTCGAGCTCTCAACCTCGCCGGGAGAGTGGTTTTCGGTCCCAGCAGCGTCATCGGGTCAGGACTTGCGGGCAGTGGTGCCTGAGACGATCTGGCTACCGAGGACGCCTTATTCAACGCGAGCAGTGGTGACGGACTGTGTAGGTCATAGCGCCGTTTTAGCTAGCTGGCACGGAGGCGATCGGTCAGGAACTCCGATTGGGACAATCACGCCTCCGGCGCGCGAAATCGCTCGCGCAAAGGCGAGCATTAGCCCCGGTCCGAAGGGTCACGGAGCGGCTGCAGCCGCGACGAGGCGCGTCGTCGTCGATCTCGTCGACCGGTCCGGGAATCCGCTCCGCGATCTCTCCGTAAGGATCGAGGTGCAGCCACGGATGACGCCAGCTACCTGGGCGGCAACAGGCACGGTTCATACCGATAGTCACGGTCACGCGTCCGCCCTCGTTACCGCGCACACATCGATCCGGGTGCGTGCCGTTGCACCGGGAAGCGATTTGCGGGACGAGGCAGTTTCGAACATTGTCTACGTCACACGCGCGGCGTTCACGAGCATGTCGGCGCAGCCGAGGAGAGTGCGTCGCGGGGGAACCGTGCGGATCAGCGGTCGGATGCTTGGTGGTCATGTTCCAAGGGGTGGCTTCCAGGTCGCGCTCTACGGGCTCGGACCGCGTTCACGGGGATGGGTGCCGGTTCGAACCGGCGTGGTTGTCAACAGCAGCGGATACTGGCGAGCGTCGTACCGGTTCTTACGAAGCACCCGCCGCGGTAGCTTCAGGTTCCGGATCCGCACGCAGGCGCGGCCCGATTACCCATTTAGTGCCGCCACAAGCCAGTCGGTCGGCATCACAGTGCGCCCATAGCGCTAGCGAACCGCTCGAACTGTGTGGGCTCCGGTGCTAGGTTCGAGACGTGCCATCGACAACCGAAAAGATCGCCGTGATCGGTGCGGGTGTGATGGGGCTTGGGGCCGCAGCAGAGCTGTCACGCCGCGGGTTCGACGTCGAGGTCTTCGAACGGGCGGACATCGGCAATAGCGAGGGTGGCTCCGGTGGCATTGGTCGAATCTTTCGGACCACGTACCCAGAGCCGGAGGCGGTGCGGTCGCTGATCGAAGCTGGTCGTTTGTGGGACGAGCTCGAGCGAACGTTAGGTTTAAAACTCCGCTCGGCCGTGAGCGGCCTCGACTATGGCGACGACGTAATCACCGCGGGCTTTGCCGAGGCTCTTAACCGGGAGGAGGTTCAGTTCCGGTTCTTGACCGACGACGAAACCGCCGAGCGGTGGCCAAGTCTTCGCTTCAGCGGGCGCGTCCTCGAACAAGCCGACGGTGCACTAATCCACTCTGAACGTGTGTTGCCGGCGCTCTGCGAGTACCTCGAACAGCGCAGCGCGCTGATCAACAGGAGCACAACTGTTGATCGAATCGTGCAGGTCGAGGCGGGCGTCGAACTGGTCGTCAACGGGAACCCACGCAGGTTCGACCGCGTTGTCGTCTGCGCGGGCGCAGGAACCAACGCGCTTTGCGACGGGATCCTCGACCTGCCTGCGGTGCGGATCACGCAAGAGTTCACGCTCAGCTTCGACCTCGAGGCCGAGGCCGAGCCGTTCCCAGTCGCCTGTGACTACCGCAAACCATCGATACACGGCGATTCGTACTTCTGGCTTCCGAGCGAGCCAGGCCGAATGAAACTAGGTGTGTTCGCCTCCGGCGTAGAGGCCGCGCTCGGACCCCCGCAATGCCCCGCGGCTCTGGCGGACGAGCTCTACAGCTACGCAGCCGCGACCTTTGCCGCCAATGGTGAGCTGATGAACAGCGAACTGACGCCATGCACCTACGACTTCAGTCCGGACGAGTGGTTCTTCGCTGACGCCACCGCTGGCGCACGCGTCGTTGCAGTCGGCGGCTTTTCAGGCCACGGCTACAAGTTTGCCCCCTCGGTCGCAATCGCTATCGCTGAAATCATCGATTCAGACGGGCTGAAAATGCCTTCGGGGCTGCCGTGGACGCCCTCTTTGGCGCTCGTCTGAGCGTGAGTAGTTCACTAGCGCCATCTCCCCCATTTGCTGCACGCGGGATCAATCACTGGTAGTTTTCGGCCTCAACCAAACAACGTCTCGGGGATTTCACTATGACAGGCAAGATCAACCGCACTTCGCTCGCAGTTGCAGGCATCATTGCCGGCGCGCTCGCCGTTTCGGCTTGTGGCAGCAGCAGCTCGAGCAGCTCGACCAGCACCGCCGCCAGCAGCGGCATCACAGCCACCAAAGACGCAACGATCGCCGCGTCCGTTCCGTCGAAATACAGCACTGCCGGAACCCTCTCGGTTGCCACCGACGCGAGCTACGCGCCGATGGAATACGTCAAGGACGGCAGCAAGGAGATTATTGGCGCTGACGTTGACCTAGCTAATGCGCTGGGCCAAGTTATGGGCCTAAAGACCAACGTTGAGAACGCTGGCTTCGACGCGATCATCCCTGGCCTTGCCTCGGGCAAGTACGACATGGGAATGTCGTCGTTCAGTGATAACAAGGAGCGCGAAGCAACTGTCGATTTTGTGACCTACTACGAGGCTGGCACGTCGTTCTTCGGCAAGAAGGGTGGCCCAGCACCGGCCAACCTCGCCGGACTCTGTGGCCTAACCGTCGCGGTCGAGAAGGGCACGATCCAGGCAGATGATGCCAACGCCCAGGCGGCGAAGTGCCCGTCAAACAAGAAGTTGACTGTTCTCGTATTCCCTGATCAGAACGGCGCCAACAGCGCGATCATCAGCGGTCGCGCTCAGGTCAGCATGGCCGACTCGCCTGTTGCTGCCTACCAGGTAACGCAGAGCAACGGTCAGCTCGTACTCGTCGGTAAGCCTTACGGCACTGTGCCTTACGGCATCGCGATTCCGAAGAACAGCGGCCTTTCTGGCCCGGTTCTTGCTGCGATGAAGAACCTGATTGCCGGTGGCCAGTACACGGCGATCCTGAAGAAGTGGGGACTCGAGCAGGGCGCGATCACCACTCCGGTGATCAACGGAGCGATTAACTAAGCGAGGAACGGTGGCTGACGCGGACCAACTGTCCGAACCGGCACCCGCGCCGGCCGCTTCCGTAGAGATCAAAGCCGTCCCGGTCAGGCGACCGGGACGGTTGATCGCTGGTGTCTTAATCATCGTCGTTGCGGCGGCGCTGGTTAAGTCTGTCGCAACGAATCCCCGCTTCGGCTGGGGAACCGTCGGCCATTACCTCTTCGCGCCGACCGTGATGGAGGGCCTCGTCAAGACGATCGAGCTGACGATCCTTTCGATGATCATCGGGATCGCGATCGGCGTGCTGCTCGCAGTCATGCGGCTTTCGCCGAACCCAATCGTCGTGGCAGCTAGCGGTTTCTACATCTGGCTCTTCCGAGGTACGCCGGTTCTAGTGCAGCTTCTCTTCTGGGCGTTTATTGCGGCTCTCTATCCGGTCATCTCGCTCGGTGTGCCGTTTGGGCCAGCGGTCGTGAATCTCGATGCAAACACGCTGATCACGCCGTTCGTTGCTGTACTCCTCGGGCTCGGGCTCAATGAGGGCGCGTACATGTCGGAGATCGTTCGCGCTGGCCTGCTGTCTGTAGACGAAGGCCAAGAAGAGGCCGCCAAGGCTCTTGGGATGCGCCGAATGATGACGATGCGGCGCGTCATCTTGCCGCAGGCGATGAGGGTAATCATTCCGCCGACCGGGAACGAAACGATCGGAATGCTCAAGACAACGTCGCTCGTTAGCGTGCTCGCCTACACGGAGCTCCTCTACGCCGTTCAGCTCATTTACGCCACGAACTACAAGCAGATCCCACTGCTGATCGTTGCGAGTATCTGGTATCTCGTCCTGACGACGATTCTCTCGATCGGGCAGTACTTCATCGAACGCCACTACGGTCGCGGCACGGCTCGTTCCGCTCCGCCAACGCTACTTGCGCGGATCTGGCAGAGCTTCAGCACCTGGCGACATACAAGGGTCGAAGTCCCTGAGATAAGTAGGCACGGGCAATGAGCGAATCGATGATCAAGGCAGAAGGTGTTCATAAGCGATTCGGTCGTAACGAAGTCCTTAAGGGAATAACGCTCGATGTTGCAGCCGGTGAAGTGATGTGTCTGCTCGGCCCATCCGGCTCTGGCAAGTCCACTTTCCTGCGCTGTATCAACCACCTCGAGAAGATCAACGCTGGACGGATCTGGGTTGATGGCAGTCTCGTCGGCTACCGCCAGAAGGGCGACGTTTTGCATGAAATTCCCGAGCGTGAAGTTGCCCGCGAGCGCGAGCAGATCGGCATGGTGTTTCAGCGCTTCAACCTCTTTGGCCACATGACCGCGGTCCAGAACATCATCGAAGCTCCGATCAAGGTTCGCGGCACCAAGCCGGACGCCGCCCGCGCGGAGGCCAAGGTTCTCATGGACCGCGTCGGACTCGGCGATCGTCTTGACGCCTACCCAGCGCAGCTATCCGGAGGTCAGCAGCAGCGAGTTGCGATTGCGCGCGCGCTAGCGATGAAGCCAAAACTGATGCTCTTTGACGAGCCGACCTCGGCGCTCGACCCGGAACTCGTCGGTGAGGTGTTAGACGTCATGCGCGGCTTAGCGGCTGACGGCATGACGATGGTGGTCGTCACTCACGAAACCGGATTCGCGCGCGAGGTCGCTGACACTGTCGTCTTTATGGACGACGGGGTTGTGGTTGAGTCCGGTGATCCGGTCGCGGTCTTCGAGAACCCGCAGCACGCGCGTACTCAGGCGTTCCTCTCAAAAGTTCTCTAGGCCGCGGGGTTTTCGAGAGGAAGTGCTAGCTGACCGTTGTCGGCGGCGGCCAATTCGAAGCCCGTCAGCCCAACACCGATCAGCCGAACTGGACGCGTTGGCGCGTATTCGCGCAGAAGCGAAACGGCGACCTTGACAATTCCCTCGTAGTCGTTGATGTGTACGTCGAGCGTTTTGGAGCGAGTAACGGTCGTCCAGTCGTTGAGTCGTACTTTGATTCGGATGGTTCGACCTCGACGGCCGTTGCGTTGCAGTGCCTCAGCTAGCTCGGCTGCAAGACGTTTCAGTGCCACCTCGAGCTCGTCCCCGGAGCGAACGTCCTCGTCGAAGGTCGTCTCGCGAGACTCGCTGACGGCGATGCGGTCGGTCGTGATTGCAGCGGACCCTTCGAACGCGGCGAGCAACTTCAAGGCCGGGCCGTGACGCGCTCCGAAGCGGTCTACCAGCGCGCCTTCATCGGTGGCGCGCAGCTGAGCGAGCGTCTGAACCCCCATCTCCCCCAGTCGATCGCTGGTCCGTGGCCCGATGCCCGGCACGAGCGATACCGGCGAGTCCGCGAATCGGATCCGTGCCTGCTCGGACGTCAGCACAAGGAACCCGTTTGGCTTCTCGGCGTCGGAAGCAACCTTGGCAACGAGCCGGTTCGGGCCGATGCCAACCGAGGCCCGCATCGACGTCTTGTCGAAAATGTCGGCGACCAGCCGCCGCATAGCCGACTTAGGCGAATGGAGCCCTTCGAGGTCGAGAAACGCTTCGTCAATGCCTAGCTGCTCGACGCGGCTGATGTGCTGTCGGACGACCGACATTACTGCCCGCGATGTCTCGCGGTAGGCCGCCGAGTCGGGCGGGATCACAATCGCTTGCGGGCAGAGTCGTAGCGCCTTGGCGGCCGGCATTGCTGAGCCGACGCCGAAGATGCGCGCCTCGTACGACGCTGTCGTCACCACAGCGCGAGGCCCGCGGTTAGCGACGATTACGGGCTTTCCTTTCAGCTCAGGTCGGCGCAGCAGTTCGACCGACGCAAAGAAGGCGTCGAGATCGAGATGAGCTATCGGCCCGGTCACTCCAACAGGCTACGGCGCTGTTCCGACGGCCTGCGGAACCGCGTCTTTCGATCCCTAGGCGTGCTAAGTCACGCCGCCATTGCAGCGAGGTAGCCGTCACCAAACTCGTCCCGCAGTTTGGCCAGCCCGAGCCGGATCCGGCTTTTTGCCGTCCCGATCGGTACGGCGGCGCGCGTCGCTACCTCTTCGGCCGTAAAGCCTCCCCAGTAAGCGAGAACCACAGCCTCGCGCTGACTTTCGGGTAGGTGGCTCAGGGCGGCTACGACGGTGTCCGTCACATCCGCCTGCTCGGCGAGCTCATCTGGCCTTTCAACCGCCTCTCCTCCACCGACCGACACCACGACCTTGAGCCGATCGCTAGCGCGGCCAGCAGCTTGTCCCTCGCGCCAGACGTCGAGCGCGCGGCTCCTGGCCATCATCCGCAGGTAGCTGCCTAGTTCGCCCCGCTTCGAATCGAATGCCGCTGGCTTACGCCAGACGCGCATGAACACATCCTGGACGACATCGTCAGCGGCTGCAGAGTTGCCGAGAATCCTGAACGCTGTCGCAAACACGCCGCGCCGGTGAGTTTCATAGACCTGCGTGTAGTTGGTCGGATTGCTGATGTCCATGGTCGCCTCTTGTAGTCGATTGTCGAGCAAAGTATACACGCTCTGTGTAAGGTTTAGTGAGTCTTTGTGTAAGGTTGCGCACAGAGTCCATTAGACTCACTTCATGACCAATCCAGACCGCCTTTCCGGCCTCGACTCGGCCTTTCTTCACCTGGAAAGAGGCGGGGCTCACATGCACGTCGCATCGATCATGGTCTTCGCTGGTGAGGCACCGAAGTACGACGAGTTCCGCCGCTTTCTTGAATCACGTCTCGACATGGTTCCGCGTTACCGGCAGCGTTTGGCCTTCGTCCCGTATGAGCAAGGTCGTCCGGTCTGGGTGGACGATCCCCACTTCAACGTCAGATACCACCTTCGTCACTCAGCGCTTCCAAGCCCGGGCGTGGATGCGCAGCTCGCGGCGCTCGCTGGCCGTTTGTTCGCCGACCGCCTTGATCGCGACAAGCCACTCTGGGAGATGAACCTCGTCGAGGGCCTGTCGCGCGACGAGGATGGTGAGCCGCGCTTCGCCGTGATCGTCAAGACGCACCACGCTCTGGTGGACGGCGTCTCAGGCGTTGACATCACGTCCGTCCTGTTCTCGGTCAGCCCCGATGAGGGGGTTCCTTCGTCGCCAGCGGAATGGATCCCGCGTCCCCTTCCATCAAAGGCCGACCTATTGGGTGACGCGCTACTCGAGCGATTCTCTGACCCATCAGAGCTCTCGCGAGCGACCCGTGCCTTAGTCCGCTCGCCGCGGCGCGCGCTCAGTGAGCTCGGCGGGCGGGTTGAGCAGACAGGCGCTCTAGCGTGGGCTGGGATCCGTTCCGCGCCTCAAACCCCTCTAAACCAACCGATTGGCCCGCATCGCCGATACGGCTGGGTCAACTCGTCTCTTGCAACCTTCAAGCACATCAAGAACGGCCTCGACGGCACAATCAACGACGCTGTTCTGACAACGGTGTCGCTCGGGCTTGGGCGCTGGCTGCGCCGGCGCGGCACCGATACCGACGGCCTAACGCTGACGGCAATGGTGCCAGTCTCAGTCCGGACCGAGGACCAATCAGGGAAGCTCGGGAATCGCGTCTCTGCGCTTTGGGCTCCGCTCCCGGTTTACGAGCAAGATCCTGCGGCAGCGTTCAGGTTTGTCTCGAAAAAGATGGGTGACCTCAAGTCTTCCGATCAGGCGGTTGCTGCCGACACGCTGACAGAGTTGGCTGGCTTTGCCCCTCCAACAATCGCCAGCCAGGCAGCCCGTCTCCAGAGTCGGCAAAGACTCTTCAATCTCGTTGTAACGAATGTGCCTGGACCGCAGGTGCCGCTGTATCTGCTCGGACACCGGCTAAAGGCCCTCTATCCCGTCGTGCCACTGACGAAAAACACGTCGCTCGGCGTTGCAGCGATGAGCTACTGCGGGCGCCTCAGCTTCGGTCTCCTCGCCGACTACGATGCGCTTCCCGACCTTGGGGATGTTGTCGCTGACTTCAAGGGCGCTCTCTTTGACCTGGCGCGAGCAGCCGAGACGGATCGCAATCGCTGGGACGTAGCCGACCATGACAGCCTCTCCTCTGCGCACACGCCTGACGGTGCGCCGCTAATCGTCGTATAACCGGCGTGCGAATCGCGCTTGCGCAGATCAACCCAGTAGTCGGCGATATCGTCGCGAACGAAGCGCTCATCGTGCGGTCAATTAGCGACGCACTCGCAGCTGGTGCGTCGCTTGTCTGCTTGCCTGAGCTAGCGCTAACTGGATACCCGCCGGAGGATCTGCTGCTCAAACACCACTTCACTGACGAGGTCGACGCCGCGCTCCAACGGATCGCCGCCACCGTAAACGGAATTGTTGCGGTTGTTGGTTATCCGGAGCGCGATGGCGAGCTCTACAACTCGGCGGCGGTCATCGCCGACGGCTCAGTTGCCGGCAGCTACCGCAAGAACCACCTCCCCAACTACGGCGTCTTCGACGAACACCGTTACTTCAAAGCTGGCAATACTGGCGCGCTAATAGAGCTAGATGGCGCTCTTGTTGGGCTGAGTATCTGTGAAGACATTTGGAGCCCTGGCCCTCCCGAGAGCGACGAAGCAGCCGCCGGGGCGTCGCTGATCGTGAACCTCTCAGCATCCCCCTACCAAGCCGGAAAAGGTACGGCGCGCGAGCAAATGCTGATTGGGCGAGCCGGCGAGACTGCAGCGGCAATCGCTTTCTGCGCGCAGGTCGGCGGCCAGGACGAGCTCGTCTTCGACGGCCACTCAATCGTCGTCGATCCCAGCGGAGCAGTCGTGGCCCGCGCGCCGCAGTTCGAGGAGTGGCTGCTGACCTGCGACCTCACGCTGGAACCGCATAGCTTCGATCCCGATACCGCATCTGGCGTCGAGTTAATCGGTAGCTTCACTACGGCTCCACCCTCCGACGACAGCAACCTCGACCATCTCGTTGCGCGGGTCGCAGACGACGATGAAGCCGTCTATGCGGCGCTCGTGCTCGGCACTCGCGACTACACCAACAAGAACGGTTTCGATCGAGTCGTCCTTGGTCTTTCGGGAGGCGTTGATTCAGCGATCGTGGCCTGCATAGCTGTCGACGCGCTTGGGCCTGGCCGCGTCACCTGCGTCACGATGCCTTCGAAGTACAGCTCCGAAGGAACTTACAGCGACGCGGTTGCGCTCGCGCAGGCGCTAGGAGTGGAGCTGATCGAATTACCGATCGGCGAGCTAATGGACGGCTATAAGCTCCTGCTTGCGAAGCCGTTTGACGGCCGCGACTCAGATCTGACTGAGGAGAACCTTCAAGCGCGGATACGCGGGAATCTGCTGATGGCGCTCTCGAACAAGTTCGGCTGGTTGGTTCTCACGACGGGCAACAAGTCGGAGATGGCCGTCGGCTATTCGACGCTCTACGGCGATAGTGCGGGAGGGTTCGCCGTCATTAAGGACGTTCCTAAGACCCTCGTCTACCGCCTCAGCGCGCTGCGGAACGCACGCAGCGACAGTCCGATCCCAGCGTCTGTGCTCGCACGCGCTCCGTCGGCAGAACTGCGCCCCGATCAGGCCGACCAGGACTCATTGCCGCCATACGAGATCCTCGATCCGCTGCTCGAGGGGTACGTCGAGCGCGATCTAGGAGCTGATCAGCTGGTAGCTGAGGGTTTCGACCCTGAAATTGTGGAACGCGTAATCGCACTGGTCGACCGCGCCGAGTACAAGCGGCGCCAACAGCCACCTGGTGTGAAGGTGACCGGAAAAGCGTTCGGTCGCGACCGACGCATGCCGATCACTAACCGCTACAACGGCTAGCGCTCAGCCGCCGGCAAAGGGCCGCACAGCAATTGTCATCCGGACAAGGGCGCAGAGGCGATCCTCGTCGTCAGTGATCTCGACCTCCCACACCCATGTTGTGCGGCCCTTGTGGCGGCGGCGGGCGACTGCGTGGATCGTTCCGGCCAAAATTGGACGCAGAAAACTAGTCTGGTTCGAAAGCCCCTGGGGCGCATTTCCGTCGGCCACCACCCCTACCCCGGTCGCGGCCGAAGCCAACGATTCGGCGATCGAGGCGAATACGCCCCCATGGACGAGGCCCATTGGCTGCATGTGATGTTCGCGTACGACTACTTGCGCGCGGGCTAGTTCTGAGGTTAGCTCGAGCATCTCGAGCCCGTAGAGAGCGTCAAACGTGCGGTCGAGCGGTACCACCGGTTCGAAGTCGGAGCCGGGCATGAATTCGGTCATGGGGCGCACGATACAGCCGTGCTGCTCTAGGCTAAGGCGCGATGTCATCGCTCGAGCAACTACCCGCAGACCAAAGCGCAGTTTTGAATCTCCTGATTGCGCAGAACAAGAGCTACGCCGAGATTGCCGCAACGCTCGATTTGAGCGAGTCCGCGGTCAGCGAGCGCGCATACGCGGCACTGACGGCGTTGGCCGAGCCTGAGAAGGCACCGGCGAGCAAGCGTCGTGCCGAGATCAGCGACTACCTCCTCGGGCAGCAGGATGACGCGCTGGCCGAGAAGACGAAAACGTCGCTCATGCGCTCCGCTTCTGACCGCGCATGGGCGCGCGCCGCCGCGGTTTCGTTAGCTTCGATTGCGTCCGGTCCGCTCCCGGGCATTCCCGGTGCAGCCAGCGAGGGTGCCGGCCCCGCCGCGGACGGATTCGGTGGTCCGCCGAGTGGGCCACCGGTGACGACTGATCAGCCCCGTGAGCGCGGCGACCGCGGAGGCATGGCAGTGATCGCCGGAGTGGCCCTGATCGTCGCTCTAGGCGCCGGCTTCGCTCTCGGGCGGGTCACTGGCGGTAGTGACAGCAGCAGTACTGCAGCTGCACCAGCAGCGTCGAGCAGCTCGTCAAACGCGGCGTCTACGACAGCGACTCCGGTCGCACAGGCTTCACTGAAGCCACCGGTCGGAGCGCCAGCGCCGAAGGCGATTGGTGTCGCGGAGATTTCGCAGCAGGGCGCTAATCGTGTCTTGAGCGTGGTGGCGAAGACGCTGCCGTCAGCGCCGGCGGGGAGCCAGTACGGGGTTTGGCTTACAAGTAATGGAAAGGCACCGGTGTGGCTTGGTTATTTCCAAGCGATCGGCAAAGGTGGCGGCGTAGCGCTTCAAGGCACGCTTAATGGTGATCCGAAGGCTTATAGCGGTGTCTTGGTGACGCGCGAGAGCACCGCGGCGGCACCGACCAATCCGTCTGCAACCTACCTCGTCGGACCGCTCCGCTTTAGCGCCGGCTAAACCCGCTCAGAGCAGCTTGCCGGGGTTCATCAACCCCTGAGGGTCCAGCGAGTTCTTCAGCGCTTGTAGCGCCGCCACACCGGTTTCCCCGTCTTCATCCACGAGATACGCTCGGTGGTCTACGCCGATAGCGTGGTGGTGCGTGATTGTGCCGCCGTATTCGACGATCGCGCGACAGGCTGCGTGCTTAACCGACTGCCACTGCGCGTGAGCGTCGGCATGCTCTTGCGGGGCGACGAAGGTGAAGTAGAGCGAAGCGCCGCTGGGATATAGATGTGAGATATGGCAACCGACGACCGGTGCGTGAGCGGCGAGCGCGGACCCAACGCCGACGTACAGGTTCATCAAGTTGGCCCAGGTCGTAGACGTTTCAAGCGTCTCGACCATCACGGAGCGTTCGATCAGGTGATCGCGGAGATATGGCGTACTGAAGCGGTGCTTTGCCCAGGTCCGGCCAGCTCCCGCGCCGAGCCCAACCGCCCCGTGACGCTTCAACACCGAAAGAGCTTCTCGCCGCCGCGGCTCAATCGTGCCGGCCGCACCCTCCCAGCCGAGAATCACGAGAGACCCCGACCCCGCGCCGCGGCCGCGCAAGTATCCATCGAGGAGCTTCCCTTTTACTCCTTCTACGCCGGCAAAGGCCATTCCCATCTCGGTTTCGGCAGCATCCGAGACGCGGGCGATCTCCGGCGCGACGCCTTCTTGTTCCAGTGCGCGAACCGCATTCGCACCGTCTTCGAACGTTGGCATCATCAACGCCTCGTAGCGAGTCACTTCAGGCGCCGGGCTGACGCTCAGCGAAACCTCGGTGATCACTCCCAACGCTCCCTCCGAGCCCGCGACAATCGCGCGCAGGTCTGGCCCGGCAGCGCTCGCTGGGCGAGCGGCGAGGTCAAGCTCGCCCGCGGGAGCCACTAGCCGCGCGCCGAGTAGCTTTTCATCGATTCGTCCGTAGCCGCTCGAGGCTTGGCCTGCAGAACGCGTCGCCACCCAGCCGCCGACGGTGGAGTACTCGAAGCTCTGCGGGAAGTGTCCAAGCGTGAAGCCGCGCGCGCGGAGTAGATGTTCTAACTCGGGCCCGTGCAAGCCGGCGCCAAAGACGCCGATCCGTGAGGCCTCGTCAAGCTTTACGAGCCCTCGCATCCGCTGCATATCGAGCGAAATGACCGACTCGAAGCCTCCGCGAATCGGACTGACACCGCCAACTACGCTGGTGCCGCCGCCAAAAGGAACAATCGCGATCCCCTCGCGACCACAGAGATCGATGATCGAGCGCACTTCATCGTGACATGCCGGATACACGACAGCGTCCGGGGCGGCCAGTCGTGCGCCGCTGCGCATGGCCAAAAGGTCGGGATATCCCTTACCTGCGCAGTGGAGCAGACGGGATGCGTGGTCGGTGCGGACGTTGTCGGCGCCAACGCGCTCGGCCAGCTTGCTCGCCGCTTTACCTGACAGCTTGCTCTTGCGTAACCGAACTGCGTCGGGCTTAGGCGGGGCAACCCGCGGCGCCAGCGTGCGGTGAAAGCGAGACTCGAGCCAGTCGACGACGTGTGGTGAGAGTTCGCCGGCATCGGCGTCCACACCCCATCCCGAGAAGCGCATCTCAAATGACTGCGCCATGGATCCCCTCAAGCGAGCCGAGCGCTTCTTCAACCTGACGCTTCGCGGCGCGCTTCATCATCAGGCCACCGAAGCGGCCAAGTCCACGCAGCTTGCGCTCAAGCGTGATCGAAATTTCGGTTCCGCCACTCCCTCGCGGTGCGAACTCGACTGTCGTTTGCGATTCGCGTAGTACCGCCGCGAACGGAGTCTCGTCTAGCTCTTGTACGATCCGCCAGCGCTTCGGCGGCTCGCTTTCAGCGACAACAAAGTCGGCGCGCACGTCGCGGCCCTTGTCGGTGGTGAGGACCTCAGTGAAGGCGCCTGCGCCGTCGAGTTCGACGCGCACGACTTTCGGCCACCATTGCGAAAGCTGTCGCGGATCCGTGACCTGCTCCCATACGGCTTCGGGCGCGGCGGCCAGAGAGGCCTGACCGCTCACGCGGGCCACGGTTTACGGCTCGCCGCCGCGGCGTGCACGGCACGACCGCCCGGCTCAGGAGAGAAGGGCACGCAGGTCGCCGATCAGTAAGAGGTGCTTGAGGTGCGTTGTGACGGCCGCGAGGTCTTCGAGTGCCTCAGTCGCCTCTTGGCGACGCTCAGCGCTGCGCGATCGCAGAGATGGCGCTAGGAGCTGCTGCAGCAATGCGGATTCGCGGTCGGCTGAGGTTTTGAAGACGCGCAGGTTGCGGGCAGCTACGCCGTAACGTGCGAGCTCAACTGCGGCGCGGACGATCTCGCACTGAGTTTCGTCATAGCCGAGCGCGCCTTCGGCGCCGCCCTGCTTGATGATTCCAAACGACTCGAGTTCCTGGACGAGCTCTAGCTCCGCGCCCGTCGCTTCGAGCAGCTCGTCGAGCGTCCGCATTTGGCTGAGGGTCGTCGTCACCACGGGTGGGAGGCGGCGCGGCTGTGCGCGGGACTTCTCTCCGGCGATCAGTGGTTCGGAATTGACGTCCGCGCGGCCGATCGCGAGTTCCTGGCGAATCACACGGAGCGGAAGAAACTCGTCGCGCTGGAGGCGCAGAATCGTTCTAAGTCGTGCTACGTCCTCGGTCGAGTAGAGGCGGTAGCCCCCCGGGGTTCTACGCGGGGTCACCAGCCTCTGGTTTTCGAGGTACCGAATCTTCGAGATCGAAATCTCTGGGAACTCACGCGAGAGCGACTTGCAGACAGCGCCGATCGTCATCGGCTTTGCGCGCCGCGGCTCAGGCCGCGCGGGCGATGTCGCAATCGTGCGTTGAGCGTCGCGCGCAGTTGGCATTGGCTAGCGGGAGAGGAATGTCAGTTTGTATTTACCAACCTGCAGCTCGTCGGCGTCTTCGAGCTGCTGCGTGTCGATCCTGCGCCGGTTGACGTAGGTGCCATTTAGCGACCCGAGGTCATCAAGAAACCATTGGTCGTTACGTCGAACGAGCAGGGCGTGATCACGCGAGACGGTCACGTCGTCAAGGAAGATGTTGCTGTCCGGGCCACGGCCGATCGTCAGGCGGTCGGCGTCAAGCGCAAAGCTTTCCCCGGCCCTGCCGCCTCCCCGGATTACGAGCAGCGCTCCCTCTTCGGCTAGGAGATCATCGAGATCTACCGGAATGAGCTCGCCGCTGGCTTGGTCGATCCGGTAACTGGCGGTTGACTCGCGATCCTCTTCTCCAGGTTCGCCGAGGAAGGCACCACACTTCTGGCAGTACTTTGCCCCTTCGGCGTTAGCGAAGGCACATTCAGAGCAATGCAGCATCGGCGCGAGCATACCAGCGCAAAGCCCACGGTCAACCTTAGGTTGAGGTCGTGCGTCCTGCGAGCTGCCGGCGCGCTGATCGGAAGTACTCAATCGTCGCAATAACAAGCAAGAAGAGCCCAATCGCTAGGAAAACAGTCGCCGCTTCGGGAGCTCCGCAGATCGCAAGGAATAGCCCTCCCATCGCCGGCCAGACGCCCCAGCGCCCCCACCAATTGATCGAAAGAGTTACGCCGAGCTTCAGCCCGACCGCGCCGCCTAAGAGCATCATCAGCTCGCGCGCGATCAGTGCCGCCAACAGTCCCAGTGGGACCAGATTGAACTGCCAGCAAACTACGACTCCAGCGATCACGAGCAGACGGTCAACCACTGGGTCGAGCATCGCGCCAAGGCGGCTGTACTGACCGGTCACACGTGCGGCGATTCCGTCGGCATAATCGCCCCACGCGACCAGGGCAAATATCGCGGCTGCTGTCAGCGATGAACCGCCAGCGTTCCACGACACCGCCACGAATACGGGAATCAGCGCAAGTCGCACAAAGCCGATCGCGTTGGGAATAGTCCACGGGCGCAGCGGGGCGTCGGGGAGCGTCTCGGGCGGAGGCGGACCCGACCTGTCAAGCCCAGCGAAGCGGCGCAACGTTAACGGCGGTCGCTTATCGCCGCTTTCGGTCACGGCAGTTGCGCGAGGGTTGCGCGTATCAATTCAGCTGAATCTGGCCCAAGTGGAATCGGGTCGAGTTCGACTAGCCCGCGGCGCCCTTGGACTTCGAGCACGCCGCTTTCGAGCGAGCGCTTGCCGAGCGTTATGCGCAGCGGGCATCCGAGCATCTCGGCGTCAGCAAACTTCTCGCCGGGGCCGGCGTCACGATCGTCGAACAGGACTTCGAGTCCAAGCTCGCGCAGTTCGCCGTAGAGGGTTTCAGCAGCCGCGACCTCGGCGCTCCCGACCTTGCCGAGCGCCACTAGTTCTACGGACCACGGCGCTATCGCTTTCGGCCAAGCGATTCCCTTCTCATCGGCATTCTGCTCAATGGCTGCTGCCGCGATGCGCGCCGGCCCGATTCCGTATGAGCCCATCACGATCGGCCGCTCCGCGCCATCCTCGTCGAGGAAGGTCGCGCCGAGCGGCTCGGAGTAACGCGTGCCGAGCTTGAAGATGTTGCCGACTTCGATCGCAGCTTCGAGCCGAATTGGGTTCCCTCCTACGACATCGCCAGCTTCCACGGAGCGGATGTCCGCCGCAGTGAATTCGAAGTCGCGACCTGGCTCAACTCCGCGAAGGTGGGCGTCAGCCGAATTGGCTCCAGTAACCCAGCCGCCTTCTGTTCCTGCGACCGCATCGTCGAGCAGAACCGTGATTTCGACGCCAACAGGACCGATGAATCCCGCAGGCCCAATCTGGTCTGTGATTTCTTCATCAGTTGCGGGACGGAAGTTTTGCCCGAGCGCAGCGCGCAGTTTGAATTCGTTTACGCGGTGGTCACCACGGACTATCGCTAGGACAGTCTCCCCCGCGTCGGTCACTACGGCAAACGATTTGAGCAGGGCACTTGGGTCGAGCTCGAGTAAAGCTGCGACCTGTTCGATCGTTTTAGCTCCAGGCGTTGCTTGCTCGACCGGCGCGTCGAGGCGATCGGGCAGGACGGCCGTAGTCGGTTCAGCGCTCGCAACCTCCACGTTCGCCGCATAGCCGGGGGCAAGCGCGACCTCGTTCTCGCCTGCTGGGCAGGGAGCCATGTACTCGTGTGCTCCGCTGCCGCCCATCACCCCTACGTCGGACTCAACTCGGTACCACTCGAGGCCGCTGCGCTCAAAGATGCGGTCGTACGCTTCGATATGCAGCGCGTATCGCTCGTCTAACCCGGCTTCGTCGCGATCGAATGAGTAAGAGTCCTTCATGATGAACTCGCGTGTCCGCAGCACTCCCGCGCGCGGGCGCGGTTCGTCCCGTCCCTTGAGCTGGAAGTGGTAGAGAATTAGGGGCAGGTCGCGGTATGAACGAACCAGCTGCGATACGTGGAAGGTCACGGCCTCCTCATGCGTCATCGCCAGAACTAGCTCGGTCCCTTTGCGGTCGCTCAGCGAGAAGATCTCGTCAATCTGGTCGCGCCCAGTCTTCTTCCACAGCTCGCGTGGCTGGATCAGAGGCATTAGTAGTTCCTGCCCGCCGATCGAATCCATCTCCTCACGGATGATCTGCTCAATCTTCTGGTGCACGCGCCATCCTGCCGGCATCCAGGTCCAAAGTCCGGCGCCCAATTGCCGTATCAGGCCTGCGCGGACCCCGAGGATGTGTGAGAGCGCCTGCGCGTCGGCGGGCGCTTCACGTTCGGTCGGTAATAGAAGCTGAGACATCCGCATCGGGCGGCTAGCCTAACTATTCGGCCACGGTAAGTTAGTGTTCCCTTCAGATAAGCCGACTTAGGAGATCAAAAATGGCATTCGAAGTTCCCGCCCTTCCCTACGCATACGACGCTCTCGAGCCCCACATCGATGTAGCAACGATGCAGATTCATCACGACAAGCATCATCAGGCATACGTTGACAAGCTCAACGCTGCGGTTGAGGGGACCGACGCGGCCGACTCTTCGATCGAAGAGCTGATCTCCGGGCTGTCATCCTTGCCAGCCGAGATTCAAGGCCCTGTGCGTAACAACGGTGGCGGCCACCTCAATCACTCGCTGTTCTGGGAGTCGATGAGTCCCGATGGTGGCGGCGCCCCGGACGGAGACCTCGGAGCCGCGATCGATGAAGCGTTCGGTTCGTTTGAAGCCTTCCAGGAGGCCTTCGAGGCCGCAGGTGTGGGGCAGTTCGGCTCCGGCTGGTCGTGGCTCGTACTCGACGGCGGAAAGCTCGCTGTTGTCAGCACAGCCAATCAGGATTCGCCACTCACCGATGGCAAGACGCCGCTGCTCGGCAACGACGTTTGGGAGCACGCGTACTACCTCAACTACCAAAACCGCCGTCCCGATTATCTGAAGGCATGGTGGAACACAGTCGACTGGACAGTCGTCGCGAATCGGTTCGCTGCTGCTGCCTGAGAGGTAATCAGCGCAGTGTCGACGGCAGTCCTGCTCTGATGGGTGGATGAGACCCGGGCTCATCAGCATCGCTTTGGCCCTATTGGTGGCCGGGAACGTCGCTAGCTCGTCCCAAGCCAGTTCGTTCATGAAGGTCGGCGTTGTAGACGACGGGCTGATGATGAGGTCGCCCGGCGTCGCCGACCAGACTGCCCGGGAATGGCATGACCATGGAGTTGACCAGAGCCGCCTGACTCTGATCTGGGAGCGGATCGCGCCCGACGCCGCTAGCACTCGTAAGCCAGTCGGGTTCGATGCGCGCAACCCCGATAGCCCTGGATACGACTGGAGCGAGACCGATGCGGCCATCAGCGCGTTGTCGCGCCGAGGGATAGCGATCACGCTTTCGATAACTACGCCGGGCCCCGTTTGGGCATCATCGGTGCCTTCGCGCCGCGAGTCGACGTACCGACCCAAGGCTGCCGAGTTTGCCGAGTTCGTCCATGCCGTCGCGCTTAGATACGGCTCGCGCGTTTCTACTTACGCACTGATCAACGAGCCAAATCTTTGGCAATGGCTGACGCCGCAGTGGTCTTGTTCGGGGACATCGCCGAGTACGTGCAGCGCTGCAAGCCCAGCGATCTACCGCGAACTGTTCCGTGCCGGGTACACGGAGATCAAATCGATTTCGCCAAAGTTGGTGGTGTGGGTCGGATCGCTGGCGCCGTTCGGCAACTCGGTTCGCTCGGAAAGTCACGCTGCGATGGCCCCGTTGATCTTCTTGCGGCGCCTTGGCTGCGTGCAGGATGACTACAGCCGAGACCGATCAAGTTCGGACTGTCGCTCCTTCAAGCCGATCACAGCGGACGCGATCGCGCACCATCCTCACAGTGGATCATCGTCACCATCGACGATCTTCGGCGATGACGACAGCGTCAGCATCGCGACACTCGACCGGTTGACTAGTTCGATCGACCGGATCCAATCCCGAGGAGGGCTCCTCAACGGGACTGCCACGGGAGCAGCGCGGTCGCGTAACCGCTTAGACGTCTACGTTGATGAGTACGGCGTGCAGACCAATCCACCGGACACGTGGTCGGGTGTGTCGCTCCAGAGCCAAGACGCGTACTACCAACAAGCGGCCTACATGATGTGGAAAAACCCGCGGGTGAAGCTGTACGCGCAGTACTTGTGGAAGGACGAGCGCAGTGACGCGGCGACCATTGGAGCCGGCTCATGGCAGTCGGGTGTCTACTTTGCCAACGGCGCTCCAAAGCCATCCGCATCGTCCTTCGAGCGTCCATTTTGGGTCGATCTGCCTCGCGGCTCCCACAGCGCGCTCATCTGGGGCCAAGTTCGCCCAGGAGCGGCTAGTCGCGTTCAGATTCAGGCGCGTCTAAGTTCCGCTGCAAGGTTCACTCCTGTCCGTGAGGTGACGACCAACGCGGCGGGCTACTTCGCGCTACGCCTGACAGTCAGACAGGCGACTTCCTTCCGTTTCGGCTATGGAGCCAGCTTTGCCAAGGTTTCCTCTACGCGCGCCGTAAAACCGCGCTGATCAGCGGGCCGAACCGGCGCGCGGCGGCCGCGTCGCCTGCTTAGATGTATGTATGCGTCGTCCCCTCAGCGCAGCAGCGCTCTTCTCGCTGCTTGCCCTCGTCTTCGTTGCGCCGGCTGGAGCCAGCTCGTCAATGGCGCTCGGCATGGACGACGATGGCCTGCTCCAACGTGTTTCTTCGACGACGATCCCAACGGCCGCGCAGTGGCAGGCCAACGGCATTCACCAGAGTCGACTGATGCTCAACTGGTCACGGATTGCCCCGGAGTCGATGAGCACTCGCAAACCGTCCGGCTTCGACGCTCGCAACCCGAACAGTCGCGGGTACTACTGGAACGACGTAGACCGCGCTGTGAGTGCGCTCGCATCTCACGGAATCGCCGTCACGCTGATGCTCTCGACGCCGATGCCGCTATGGGCCTCGCAGGTCCCATCGCGTCGAAGCACAACTTACAAGCCGGATCCGAAGGCGTTTGGTGACTTTGCGCACGCGGTGGCGGAGCGCTACGCGGGTCGGATCGAGAGCTACATCTTGATCAACGAGCCGAACCTTTGGCAGTACATCACGCCGCAGTGGTCTTGCACGTCAAGTTCGGCTCGCAGCTGCACCCCGGCGAGCCCCGCGATCTACCGGGCGCTCTACCGGCGTGGCTACTCCGAGGTCAAGGCCGTTGACCCAAAGGCCGCAGTTTGGATCGGCGCACTTGCACCGCACGGGCGCGCCGGCGTTTCACCGACCGCTTCGTCTCTCGGTCCGCTCGCGTTTTTCAAGGGCGTCGGGTGCGTGACAGCTAGCTACGCGAAGGACCGCTCGAGCCCCGGTTGCCGCGGCTTCCAGCCGGTCACGACTGAAGGAATTGCCCATCACCCACACACGATTTTGGGATCGCCAACACAGCCGGATCCAATGCCTGACTCAGTCAACATCGCGACAATTTCGCGGCTAACAACTGTGTTTGACCGCATGCAGGCAAAAGGTGGAATTCTCAACGGAAACGCGGCGGGCGCAGATCAGGCGCGTAAACCTCTAAACATCTTCATCGACGAGTACGGGGTTCAGACGAACCCGCCCGACAAGCTTCAAGGCCTTCCGCCCGCAACTCAGGATGTCTACTACCAGCAGGTTGCCTACATGATGTGGAAGAACCCTCGGGTCGCGCAGCTTGGGCTCTACCTCTGGAAAGACGAGCCGCAAACCGCAAAGAAGAGCTGGGCCTGGCAGTCGGGAATGTACTTCGCGAGCGGAAAGCCGAAGCCGTCGGCGTTGAGCTTCCAGCATCCGTTCTGGGTGGATCTTCCGAAGAACTCGCAGACCGCGACAGTTTGGGGGCAGATCCGCGCAACGCCGGGCGCGGTCGCAACCGTCCAGGTTCAACCATCGGGCTCTTCAAAGTTCGTCGACCTCAAGTCGGTGACGACAAACGCGCAGGGCTTCTTCGCGTTCACGGCGAAGGTGTCTCGGAAGACAGCATTCCGCTTCCGCTACGGCACGCCGGTCAAAACCTCAGAAACCCGGACGGTCGCACCGCACCGTAAGTAGCAATGTCCGCCATGGGAAAGCGAGCAGCGCGCCTGGTACAAGCCGCTGCAGTCGTCGTGGCAGTCGCTGCAACGTTCGCCTCCGCGCCAAAGGCGGATGCAGGCGCAGTCAGTTCACGGCCGCTCGTCTCGATCAGCGACCCGACTGTCACAGGACCTACACGCGGTTTGATCGAGGCGATTGCGCCGCGTTGGCGCGCAGCCGGTGTCGACGTAGCGTCCGTAACTGCCGACTGGGGTCAGATCGCACCCGATCCGACCGCGAAGAACCCGCCGGCGGGATTCGACGGGAGCGCTCCCTCGTCGCCCGGCTATAACTGGGACAACTTGGACCGAGTCATCCGGGTACTGAGAGATAACCGAATTGAACCGATGCTCACGATCACGGGCCCTGGTCCACTTTGGACGAGCGCCGACCCGCAACATGGTGACCCAACGACCCGGCCCGACGCGAAGCTCTTTGCCGCATTCGCGAAAGCTGTGGCGCTTCGCTACGGGGCTACCGTTGACCGCTACATCATCTGGTACGAGCCCAACGACCGAGCAAACCTGACTCCGCAGTACAGCTGCACGAAAGCGGTATGTGAAGCGCGGTCGCCGCAGATCTATCGGACGATTTTTAACGAGGCGGTGCCCGCAATCCGCAGCGCGGATTCGACCGCCGCGGTTTACGCCGGGGGGCTTGCCGCTACCGGCGACGCACCGAAGTCGGAGAACTCCGCGATGCCACCTGTCCCATGGATCCGTTCGTTCGCGTGTCTCGACGGGCACAACCTCCCAGAGCGGACCTCGCTGAGCTGCAAGTCCTTCACGCCAAGCTCGATCGACGGGTTCGCACATCACCCGGCGCAGCGGGGCGCGGCGCCTGAGCGCCACCTTCCGAGCATTAACGACGTCGGAATCTCCGATACTTCGCGGCTAATCAAGGTCCTCGACGCTGCACAGGCCAGTGGCGGCGTAATCAATCACGCCAACGAGAAAGCACGGATCGATCTCTACTACACCGAGTTTGGCTACCAAACCAATCCGCCTGACGTGCTCAACGGGGTGAGCTTCTTTGCACAGGACCGCTGGCTACAGCAGGCAGCGGCAATTGCATACCGCCAGCCGCGAGTGCGGCTTCTGGGCCAGTACCTCTGGCGTGACCAGCCAATCGCCGATAACGGCGATTCGTTTGGCGGCTATTCGGGTACCCAGAGCGGCCTCTACATGTTCGACGGAACGGCTAAGCCGGCGGCGACCTCTTTCACCGACCCGTTTTGGGTTTCGGCTTCGGCGGGTAAGGCGCACCTCTGGGGGCAAGTCCGCCCTGGAGCGCAGACGACCGTGACCGTAGACCGCCAGATTGGCTCGGCCGGGTTCAGGGCCGTTCAAACAGTCAGCACCGATACTCAGGGCAACTTCACGCTCGATCTACCGATGACGATACGTAGCTCCTACCGCTACTTCTGGTCGTCGACCCCTAATGGTCGACGTCACTATTCGAGCACGATGTCGGTCACACCGCGCTGACAAGCGTCTTACGCGCGGGTGAAGCGGCGCCCAGCGACGGGTGAAGTTCCCTCGTCGAGCTTTGGCTTCACGCCGGCGGCTTCTAGAACGTCCTCCCCACCGCCAGACTTTGCGCTCGCCTCTGCTTCAAGCGCAGCGAGCCGTTCCGGTGTCATTGCCTCCGCGTCTTCGTTCTCCGCGAGCCATGCTGCGGCCTCGGCGGCGGCGGCTTCGTCGCGCACGACTGTTTTCCCGGAGTCGTAGTAGCGGTCGATTTCGGCGAAGAGCTCGTCTACTAAGCGCTCAGTAGGCACCTTCTTAAGCGGCTCCCCCTTCGAGAAGATCATCCCGGCATCCTTGGCGCCGGTGATGCCAAAGTCAGCGTGCCGTGCTTCGCCGATCCCGTTGACTGCGCAGCCAAGCACCGAAACCTCGATCGCGTCCGGGTAGGCCGCGAGGCGTTCCTCTATCTCAACGACTACGGAGTCCATATCGAACTGAAGTCGGCCACAGGTTGGGCACGCGATCAAGACCGGCCCGCGCTCGCGGAGTTTCAGCGCTTTTAGGATCTCCCAGGCAACCTTCACTTCTTCCTCTGCGTGGAAGGTCGAAAGCGAAATACGGATCGTGTCGCCAATGTTGTCGGCAAGCAGAGTCCCAAGGCCAACGGCCGATTTGAGCGAACCGGTCCAGCGTGTTCCGGCCTCCGTCACGCCGAGGTGGATTGGATATGGAATCCGTTCGGAAAGCAGACGGTTGGATGCGATTGTGTTGGGAACGCTGGTCGACTTCATCGAGATCTTGAAGTCGGAGAACTCGAGTTTTTCCATTAGCTCTACGAACTCGACGGCGGCAGTCACTAGCGCCTGGACCGGGTCGCTGTACTCCATTTCCATCAGGTGTTTGGGAAGCGACCCGGAGTTGACGCCGATCCTGAGCGGCACTTTGGCCAGCTTTGCCGCCGCCACGACCTCAGAGACCTTCTCCGGGCCGCCAATGTTTCCGGGGTTCAACCTGACGCACGCCGCACCATTTGCGATCGCCTTGAGCGCAAGCGTGTGGTTGAAATGAATGTCGGCGATGATCGGGATCGGCGAGCTTGCGACTAGCGTCTTAAGTGCTTCGGCATCAGCTTCGCGCGGCACCGCGCAACGGATGAGGTCGGCTCCAGCGTCGGCGCAGCGAAGAATCTGTGCAAGCGTCGCCTCGACGTTTGCAGTCTCCGTTTTCGTCATTGTTTGGACGGCGACCGGTGCACCTCCACCAATTAGTACGCCACCAACATTTATTTGTCGCTCTGAGGCCACTCAGAGAGTGTACGAAGGACACGCCCGTAGGGATGCAGGGATACTCTGCTACCACGATGGATCGGTCTTCTCCGCCTCTAAACGTCGCCGACTACGCGGCGCTTGCTAACGAGCTTCTTCCCGCTGGCCCGCTCGACTACTTCAATGGCGGCGCCGCCGATGAGAACACGCTGCGTGAGAACGCTTCGGCTTGGGCGAGGATCAAGCTCCAACCGCGCGTCTGCGTTGACGTTAGCTCGCTCTCTTCAGCAACGACAGTATTAGGCCAGCCGCTCGCCGCGCCGATCATTGTCGCCCCTACGGCCCTTCAACGCATGGCGCACGAGGAGGGTGAGGCTGGTATGGCTCGCGCCGCTGATGCTGCCGGCTCTCTGATGGTCTGCTCAACGCTGGCAAGCACGAGCCTCGCTGAGATAGCGGCCGCCGCACCGGATGGTCAGCGCTGGCTTCAGCTCTATCTGTGCCG
>CAIJLJ010000086.1 GCA_903821395.1 uncultured Solirubrobacterales bacterium
CAATCGACTTGCAGGCCGACCCGATGGCGCTTCAGCGGCTCTACGAGGCTGCGGAGAAGGCCAAGATTGAGCTGTCGACCGCTCAGGAGACGCAGATCAACCTGCCCTTCATCACGGCCGATGCCAACGGGCCAAAGCACCTCGATACGCGCCTCACCCGGTCCAAGCTCTCGGAGCTGACGGGCGATCTGATCGAGCGCGTCGTCGCTCCGGTCCGCCAGGCACTCGATGACGCCAAGGACAAGGGCGCCAGCGACGTTGACCACGTCGTCCTTGTGGGCGGTATGTCACGGATGCCAGCCGTCCAGGAGAAGGTCAAAGAGCTGACCGGCAAGGACCCTCACCGCGGCGTTAACCCTGATGAGGTTGTCGCAATCGGCGCCGGGATTCAGGCCGGCGTGCTGGCAGGCGACGTCAAGGACGTGCTGCTGCTCGACGTAACGCCACTGACCCTCGGCATTGAAACCAAGGGCGGCGTGATGACGAAGCTGATTGAGCGCAACACGACGATCCCGACGAAGAAGTCGGAGGTCTTCTCGACCGCTGAGGACAACCAGCCTTCGGTTGAGATTCATGTTCTCCAGGGCGAGCGCGAGATGGCTTCAGGCAACAAGTCGCTCGGCAAGTTCCAGCTAACTGGCATTCCGCCGGCGCCGCGCGGTATTCCGCAGGTCGAAGTCGCTTTCGACATCGACGCCAACGGCATCGTCAACGTTTCGGCAAAGGATCTCGGCACCGGTAAGGAGCAGAAGATTGAGATCCAGTCCGGCAGCGGCCTCTCTGAAGACGAGATCAAGCAGATGGTCGGCGACGCCGAGTCGCACGCCGAGGAGGATCGCATCGCCCGCGAGCTGGCTGAGGCCCGCAACAACGGCGAGAACGCGGCCTACCAGTCGGAGCGCCAGCTCAAAGAGATGGAAGAGCAGGTCGACGAGGCCGCCAAGAGCGAGATCGAAGGTCTGATCAAAGAGCTGCGCGAGCTGCTCGAGAGCGTCGACGCCGCGGCGATCAACGCCAAGGCCGAGGAGCTTCAGGCCGCCTTCCATAAGGTTTCCGAAGCGATGTACGAGCGTGCATCGCAGGAAGCAGCAGCCAGCGGCGAAGGCGCCGCTTCGGCCGAAGCCGGCGAGCCTGAAGAAGAGGTCGTTGACGCCGAGGTCGTAGAAGAGGAGAAGTAATGCAGAGCGGACCAGAGCCGACGGTGCCTGAAGAGGTGCCGTCGGAGGCCGAGCTCGAGCAAGCCGCAGCCGAAGTCGAGGCGGAGGTAATCGAAGGCGACGCCGTTACCAGCGAAGAGGCTGCAGTTGCGGCAGAGGCCGCCGTTGAAGCCGAGCCGGATTACAAGGACCAGTGGATGCGCTCGGTCGCTGAGCTCGACAACTTCCGCAAGCGGACGAGCCGCGACGCTGCTCAGGCTGAGCTGCGTGGAATCGCCAAGCTGGCACGCGAGCTATTGCCGGCGCTCGACAACCTTGACCGCGCAATCAAGGCTGCGGAGGCGCACCCGGAGAGCGCCAATCCAGAGCTGATCGGCGGCATCGAGCTCGTGCAGCAGGAGCTGCTCGCGGCATTCAGCCGTGTTGGCATCAGCCGCGACACTGCGCTCGGTGAGGCGTTCAACCCGCACCAGCATGAGGCCGTTGCCCAGCAGCAGGCCGAAGGGCAGGCGGCGGGCACCGTGATTGAGGTTTACGAACACGGCTATCTGCTCGGCGACGAGGTTCTGCGCGCAGCGAAGGTCGTCGTAGCCGCTTAAGGCCGAAGCGATGGCTCAGCCCGATCTCTACAAGGTTCTCGGTGTCGACAAGAAGTCGTCGGCCGCCGAGATCAAGAAGGCCTATCGCAAGCTAGCGCGCGAGAACCACCCGGATCAGAACCCCGGCAATGAGGCCGCCGAAGAGCGCTTCAAGCAGGTATCGGCCGCCTACGACATCCTCGGCGACCCCGAGAAGCGTAAGCAGTACGAGAGTGGCGGCATGTTCAGCGGTGGTGGCGGAGGGCCGGGTGGCGTTCCGTTTGACGCCTCGAGCTTTGGCGACATCTTCTCCAGCTTCTTCGGCGGCGATCAGCAGTCGGGTCGAGCTGGCCGGCCGCGCCCGGCGCGCGGCCGCGATCTTGAAACCGAAGTGCGGCTCAGCTTCGATCAGTCGTTGGCTGGAATTCAGGTTCCAGTAACGCTTTCGATTCCTGGAGCCTGCGGCAGCTGCCATGGCACCGGCGCCGCACCTGGAACTTCGCCGAAGGTCTGTTCGAGCTGCCAGGGCCGCGGGATTGATTCACAGGGTCAAGGGCTCTTTTCGATTTCGCAGCCCTGCTCGCGTTGCCAAGGCAGCGGAACCATTATTGAAGATCCCTGCCGCACCTGCGGCGGCAGCGGTCAAGTTGAGAAGACAAAGCGGCTCAAGGTAAATATTCCGGCCGGTGTGAAGGAGGGCTCGCGCGTGAGGATCGCTGGTCGCGGCGAGCCCGGCAGCAACGGCGGCCCCGATGGTGACCTTTACGTGATCACGCGCGTCGCGCCGTCCTCGATCTTCCGCCGCAAGGGCGACAACGTTGAGGTTGAGGTTCCGCTAACGGTGCCCGAGCAGCTGCTTGGGGCTGAGGTAGAGGTCCCGACGCTCGACGGGCGCAAGACTTTGCGTGTTCCACCCGGTACGCGCAGCGGCAGCGTCCAGCGGCTGCGCGGCGAAGGCCCGCCGCGGCTTGGCGCGGGCAAGAAGGAGACGCGCGGCGACATTCATTACCGCTTCGTCGTTGACGTTCCAGCGGAGTTGACTGAGGAGCAGTCCGAGCTGGTCGCGAAGCTGTCTGAGACGATGAACGGCGGCGATCCAAGAGCCAAACTTTTCAGTGGCAGTGGTGACAAGTGATGACGACGCGCAGAACCACAACTCGGATCACGGTTGACTCCGGCCGAGGCGTTTTCATGATCTCGGTTGCCGCCGAGCTGGCCGAGATGCATCCCCAGACTTTGCGGATGTATGAGCAGCGCGGTTTGATCCGCCCGCAGCGCTCGCCGAAGGGGACGCGGCTCTATTCGCAGACCGATGTTGATCGGCTGCGGCGGATTCAAGAGATGACGACCGAGCTCGGCCTCAATCTCGCCGGCGTTGAGCGTGTGCTCGCGCTCGAAGAGCAACTTGAAGCAACGCGCCGTCGCCTTGAGCAGCTCGAGCAGCAAAGCAGCCAGGTGCGCGCCGAGATGGAGGCCGAGTTGGAGACCGCGCGGCGAACTTTGCGCGGCGAACTCGTGCCGGTCCGTCAGAGCTCAACCGAAGTTGTTCGAGCAGCCGATTTTCGCCGCCGTCGCTGAGCTAAAAGTACAGATTAGGCTTGCAATAAGATCTAAGTCTGCTAGACTTAGATCTGTATGAATGCCGACCGTTTTACCGTGAAAAGTCAAGAGGCGCTTCAGGCCGCCCTGTCGCTCGCTGCCCGCAATCGCAACCCGCAAGCGCTACCGCCACACCTGCTCAGCGCGCTGCTCGAGCAGGAGGGTGGAATCGTTACCCCGGTGCTGCGAAACGCAGGCATCGATGACGTCGCCGTGCGCCAAGCCAACAATGCTGCAATCGAGGCGTTGCCGACACTCGCCGAAGGCGGCGAGGCGTCGCAGCCGGGGAGCGAACTACTCCAGGCGCTGCAGCGCGCCGAGACGTTGATGACCGAGATGAACGACGAGTACGTCTCAACCGAGCACCTGCTGCTGGCCTTGGCCGCGCAGGACGGCGCCGCCGGTGATGCACTACGCGCCGCAGGAGCATCACCCGAAGTGCTCAAAGACGCGATCGCGAAGGTTCGCGGTCCCCACCGGGTGACCGATCAAAACGCTGAGGACCAGTACCAAGCTTTGGAGAAGTACGGAGTCGACCTGACCGCGCTCGCGGCAGATGGTGAGCTAGATCCGGTGATCGGCCGCGACGACGAGATTCGCCGCGTAATCCAAGTGCTCTCGCGCCGAAGGAAGAACAACCCGGTTCTAATCGGCGAGCCAGGGGTAGGGAAGACGGCGATCGTCGAGGGCCTAGCCCAGCGGATCGTCTCCGGCGACATCCCTGAGTCGCTTCGTGACCGCCGCCTGATCGCGCTCGACATTGGCGGCATGATCGCCGGTGCCAAGTACCGCGGCGAGTTTGAGGAACGGCTCAAGTCGGTGCTGAAAGAGATCACCGAGGCCAAGGGCCAGATCATCGTCTTCATTGACGAGCTTCACACAATCGTCGGCGCCGGCGCCGCGGAGGGGGCGGTTGACGCCGCCAACCTACTCAAGCCGATGCTGGCCCGCGGCGAGCTGCGCGCTGTCGGTGCGACGACGCTCGACGAGTACCGCAAACACATTGAGAAGGACCCAGCGTTGGAGCGTCGCTTTCAGCCGGTCGTCGTCGATGAACCCTCGGTTGAGGACACGATTGCGATCCTGCGCGGACTAAGCGAGCGCTACGAGGTTCATCACAACGTCGCGATTAAAGACTCGGCGCTGATCGCCGCCGCCACGCTCTCCGACCGCTACATCGCCGACCGCTTCCTACCCGATAAGGCGATCGACCTAATCGACGAAGCGGCCTCGCGGGTGCGGATCGAGATCGATTCGCTCCCCGAGGAGATCGACGAAGTCGAGCGCCGCGTGCTGCAGCTGCAGATCGAGCGCACCTCGCTAGAGAAGGAAAGCGAGTCAGACAAGGCAACCGCCGAGCGGCTTGAAGTGATCGACCGCGAACTCGCCGAGCTGCAGGAGAAGGCGGCCGGAATGAAGGCCGAATGGCAGACCGAGAAGGATCGCGTCGCCGGAGTCAGCGATGTTCGTCGTCGGCTCGACGAGGCCCACCGTGAACTTGAGCGCGTCACCCGCGAAGGCAACCTTGAGCGCGCCGCGGAGCTGCGCCACGGTGAGATTCCTGATCTTGAGCAGCAGATGGAAGAGGACATCCAGAGTGAGGATGAGCCGCAGCCAACTCGATTCTTCAAGGAGCACGTCGGCAGCGAGGACGTCGCCGAGATCGTCGCCCGCTGGACCGGCATTCCGGTCACCCGGATTGAAGAGACCGAAACGAACAAGCTCGTCTTCCTTGAGGATCGCCTGCACGAGCGCGTGATCGGCCAGGACGAAGCCGTCTCGGCTGTCGCCAGCGCGTTGCGCCGCTCGCGCGCCGGGCTCCAAGATCCAGATCGCCCAATCGGCTCGTTCCTTTTCCTCGGCCCGACCGGCGTCGGCAAGACGGAGCTTGCCCGCGCGCTCGCCGAGCTGATGTTCGACAGCCAGGACGCGATGATCCGCATCGACATGTCGGAGTACATGGAGAAGCACTCCGTCTCGCGCCTCGTCGGAGCACCTCCAGGCTACGTCGGCTATGACGAGGGCGGCCAGCTGACCGAAGCGGTCCGTCGCCGCCCCTATTCGGTGGTGCTGCTCGACGAGCTCGAGAAGGCACACCCGGACGTATTCAATTCTCTGCTGCAGGTCCTTGACGACGGTCGCCTGACCGACGGTCAGGGCCGCACAGTCGACTTCAAGAACACGATCTTGATCATGACCTCCAACGTCGGCTCGGGCAGCGGCGACTACGAGGCCGCGGTGAAGGCGACCTTTAAGCCGGAGTTCATCAACCGCCTTGACGACATAGTTGAGTTCGATTCGCTAACCCGCGAACAGATCGGCGAGATCGTCACGATCCAGGTCGCGCGGCTCGTCGCCCGCGTCAATGATCGCGGCCTTGACGTTGAGCTGAGCGACTCCGCGGTCGAGCTGATCGGCAACCTTGGCTACGACCCGACCTACGGTGCGCGGCCGCTCAAGCGCGTGATCCAAAAGAAGCTGATCGACCCACTGGCGATCGGGATTCTCGACGGCAGCTTCAGCGAAGGTGATCTCGTCAGGGTTGACAACAAGGACGGCGAACTTGTCCTTGCGGCCCAGCCTGCCAGCGTGACTGCCGCCTGATCGGGTAGAACCGTCGTACACGACGACGGAGGCACCATGCCGACCTACATCATGCTTTCGAAATTGACCCCAGACGGGGTCGCGACTGTGAAGAACAATCCAACGCGGATCAAAGAGGTAAACAGCGAGATCCACCAGCTTGGCGCGACCGTCGTTGCGCAGTGGTCAACGCTCGGCCGCTATGACTTCGTCAACGTCGTCGAGGCCCCTGATGACATCACGATGGCGCGAATCTCGTTGGAGCTCGGTTCGCGCGGAACCGCCACCTACGAGACGCTCGTCGCTTTCCCGGTCGACGAGTTCATCGACGCGCTCTGACGTGAAGATCCTCGTCGTCGGCAGCGGAGGCAGGGAGCACGCGATCGTCCGCGCCCTGCTGCGCTCCGCGCTTACGACTGAGCTGCTCTGCGCGCCAGGCAACCCGGGCATCGCTGCTGACGCTGAATGTGTGCCGGTAGCCGCTGACGCGATCGATCAGCTCGTCGAGCTGGCTGCTGAGCGGCAGCTCGATCTTGTTGTCGTAGGGCCCGAGGCGCCGCTCGTAGGCGGGCTTGTTGACGCGCTCACGGGCGCCGGCATACCTGCCTTCGGCCCGGTCGCGGCCGCAGCGCGGCTCGAGGGTTCGAAGGCTTACGCAAAAGAGGTGATGGAGGCCGCTGGCGTGCCGACCGGCGGCTGGGAGACAGTCGAAAGCGTTGAGGATGGTTTGGCGGCGGTGCGCAGCTACCCGACCGTGATCAAGTTCGACGGGCTGGCGGCAGGCAAGGGCGTAGTGATCGCCGCCGATGAGGCCGCTGCCCGCGCTGCGCTCGAAGAGTTCCTCGTCGAGCGGCGTTTCGGCGAAGGCCAAGTCGTCGTTGAAGAGTTCCTCGAAGGCGAAGAACTCTCGCTGCTGGCGCTTTGCGACGGTGAACGCGCCGTGCCGATGGCACCGGCGCAGGATTACAAACGGATCTTCGACGGCGACCTCGGCCCCAACACCGGTGGAATGGGGTCCTACTGCCCGGTCCCGGGGATCGACGCAGCCCGCGTCGCCGAGCTGTCAGCGCTAGTCCACCAGCCGATCGTTGATTACTTCGCCGCCGCCGGCACGCCCTTCCATGGCGTTCTCTACGCCGGCCTGATGATGACGGCCGACGGGCCGAAGGTGCTCGAGTACAACACGCGCTTCGGTGATCCCGAGACGCAGGCCGTTTTGCCGCGGCTTCGCAGCGACCTCGCTGAGCTGCTGCTAGCTGGTAGCAAGCACGGTGGCCTCGCGGGTCGCGAGCTCGAATGGGATCCGCGCTGGGCCGTGACGGTGGTGCTCGCAAGCGCCGGTTATCCAGACGCGCCGCGCCTCGGCGACGTGATCAGCGGACTTGAGAAGATCACCGACCCGCTCGAGCTGACCTGCGCTGGAGTTGCCGATGGAGACGGCAATCTCGTCACTGCGGGGGGCCGTGTTCTCAACGTTACGGCGCTCGGTGAAACGCCAGCCTCGGCCCGGGCTGCTGCTTACGCTGGGGTAGAATTGGTTGACTTCACCGGTAAACAAACGCGAACCGACATCGCACTACGAGCTGAGGGGGCAAGCTAGATGACCGACCAACCTGAAGAAGTTGCAGAAGCTGAAGCCGAGTTTGCCGATCTAGCAGTTGATTCGCCGAGCGTCGGAATCATCATGGGCTCGAAGTCCGACATGGAAGTGATGGAGAAGGCCGGAGCGGTGCTCGAGGAGGCAGGTGTCTCATTCGAGATTCGCGTGATGTCCGCCCACCGCGACCCTGAAACCGTCTCCGAGTATTGCTCCAATGCCCGCACGCGCGGGATGAAGGTGATCATCGCCGGAGCCGGCCTCTCGGCCGCGCTACCTGGCGTAGCTGCCGCGCATACCGACCTTCCGGTTATCGGCGTGCCCCTCTCCAGCAGCCTCAGCGCTGCTGGCGGGCTTGACTCAATCCTCTCTGTAGTTCAGATGCCGCCCGGAGTGCCAGTCGCCGCGGTCGGGCTCGACAACGCCAAGAACGCCGGCCATCTAGCGCTGAGAATCTTGGGCGCATGATCGATCGGTACACGCGCGACGAGATCGGCGCGCTGTGGACCGACGCCGCCCGTTTTGAGTCGTGGCGCCAAGTTGAGGTAGCTGCCTGCGAGGAGCTCGAAGGGCCGACCGAGGCCGATCTCGAAGCGATCCGCGGCGCGACGGCAACGGCTGAGCAGGTCGCAGAGCGCGAGAAGGTTCTCGATCACGACGTTGCGGCCTTCGTTGATGCTCTTTCGGCAAGTGCCGGCCAGCCGGCGGGCCGCTGGATTCACTACGGCCTCACCTCAAGCGACGTGCTCGACACTGCGCTCGCCGTTCAGCTTCGTGAGGTTGGCGAGATCATCCTCACTGGCGCGGAGCAGCTCACGCAGGCGCTCGCCAAGCTGGCGCGCGAGAACGTCGACACCCTCTGCGTCGGCCGCACACACGGCGTTCACGCAGAGCCAACAACATTCGGCGTAAAAATCGCCGGCTTCGCCGCTGAGGCGGCACGCAACCGCGACCGGCTTCGCCGCGCCTTTGATCAGGCGGCCGTCGGTGCGCTTAGCGGGGCCGTTGGCACCTACTCGGCAACCGACCCGGCTTTCGAGCAGCGCGTGCTCGCGCGGCTTGGCCTCAAAGCAGAGACGATCTCAACTCAGGTTGTCGCGCGTGACCGCTTAGCCGAGCTGCTGCAGGCGATCGCTCTCGCTGGCGCCGGCCTCGAGCGGCTCGCAACCGAAATCCGCCACCTTCAGCGCACAGAGGTGCGCGAGGTTCAGGAGCCGTTCCGCTCTGGCGCGCAAAAAGGCTCCAGCGCGATGCCGCATAAGCGCAACCCAATTACGAGCGAGCGGATAACCGGCCTTGCGCGCGTGCTGCGCGGCAACGCTCAGGCGGCAACAGAGAATGTTGCGCTCTGGCACGAGCGCGACATCAGCCACTCCGGCGCCGAGCGGATCATCCTGCCCGACTCAACAATCCTGCTCGACTACATGCAGCACCTAGCGATTCGGCTGGTCGAAGGACTGGTTGTTGACCGCGATCGGATGCTCGCCAACCTTGAGATCACCTGCGGCGCACTCTTCTCGCAGCGCGCGCTGTTGGCACTCGTCGCCAGCGGAATGAGCCGCGACGACGCCTATCGCATAGTCCAAGAGGATGCTCAGCGCGCCTGGGACGAGCAGACGCAACTGCGCGGCCTACTCGAAGCGCGCGGCCTTGAGATTGACCTTGACGAGGTATTTGACTCGTCGGCCTATACCGCCCACTCTGCGGCAATCGTCGCTCGGCTAGGCGACGTCGTTTAGCCGCCACTAAGCTTTGCTAGCCCTTTACCCGCCGACCCGTACGGTCGCCCGATGACTACTGAGCCTTCGTCTTCGTCCGCCCGCCCGTGGAAGCGCTATCTGCTCTACCTGATCGGCGCAGGCGTCGCTTTCCTTTTGCTGATTCAGCTTGTTCCGTACGGCCGTGATCACACCAACCCGCCGGTCACGAAGGCCGCTGTTTTTAAGGATCCGAGAGCGGCGCAGCTAGTCGCCAACAGCTGCGGCGACTGCCACAGCAACCTGACCAAGTACCCCTGGTACTCAAATATCGCGCCGGGATCTTGGCTGCTCGCTAACCACATCAGCGAAGGCCGCTCAAAGCTCAACTTCTCCGAGTGGAACAAACCGCAGCCGTCGGTCGAGGACCTCACCGAGAAGATCAACAGCGGTGAGATGCCCGGCTGGCAGTACACGCTGATGCACTCGAGCGCCAAGCTCTCGAGCAGCGACAAGAAGGTTCTTATCGCCGGGCTCGTCCAGATGTACCGCGATACGCCGCCGGCCGGAATCAAGGTTCGTGGCGGCGGCGAAGGTGGCGGCGACGGCGGCTGATCCAGCAGCTTCTATAGCCCGCAAATAGCGTATTTCGCTGGGCTATTCCGCCTCTGCGCCTAATAGCATCGAGGCCATGTCAGAGCTCTTAGATCTGCCTCTGCTCTCGAGCGGGAAGGTACGCGAAGTTTACGAACTCGGCGACGATCTTTTGATGGTCGCTTCGGACAGGATCTCGACCTACGACGTGATTCACCCGACGCCGATTCCTGGAAAGGGCGCCGTCTTGACCGGTGTCTCCGACTTCTGGTTCGAACGCACTTCGGGGATCGTTGCGAACCATCTGATCTCCGTCACAGACGGCGTTCCAGACGAAGTTCGCGGCCGCGCAATGGTCGTTCGCAGATTGAAGATGCTGCCGATCGAATGTGTCGTGCGCGGCTACATAACCGGATCTGGATGGAGCGATTATCAGAAGAGCGGCAGCGTCTCGGGGATCGAACTTGCCGCTGGGCTGGAAGAGTCACAGCAGCTTCCGGAGCCGCTCTTCACTCCCTCGACGAAGGCTGAGGTCGGCCATGACGAGGCGATCGACTTCGAGCAGGCCGCCGAGCTCGTCGGCGATCGAGAGTTGACCGAGCGGGTCCGCGACACGGCGATCGAGCTCTACCGCTTTGCTGCCGACTTCGCGCGCGAGCGCGGCGTGATTCTCGCCGACACGAAGTTTGAATTCGGACTTGACGCTGATGGCCAGTTGACCGTCGGCGATGAAGTTTTGACCCCCGACTCGTCGCGCTACTGGCCGCTCGATAGCTACGAAGTTGGCCGCGGTCAGCCGAGCTTTGACAAGCAGTTTGTCCGTGACTGGGCTACCGCCAGCGGCTGGGATAAGAGCCCGCCGGCGCCAGCGCTGCCGGAGGATGTTGTCGCCGGTACGACGGCCCGTTACGCGGAGGCGTATGAACTGATCACGGGCGAGCCGCTGTCGGCTTGGCTGGAGCGGACCGGCGGAAGCATCTGATGCGGGCACGAGTGCTCGTCAGGCCGAAGCAGGGAATCCTTGACCCTCAAGGCGTTGCCGTTGAACGCGCGCTGCCGGCGCTCGGCTTCAAAGGCGTCAGCGAGGTACGGATCGGCCGGCTCGTTGAGCTGGAGATTGAAAACCCGGCAGAGCTTGAAGCGATCTCTTCGCAGCTGCTGGCAAATCCGCTGATCGAAGATTTTGAGATCGAACTGCTGGAAGACGCTCCCGCCGCGTGAAGACGGGGATCCTCCGCTTCCCCGGAAGCTGCGACGAAGTTGACGCGCAGCTGGCGGCGCAGCGGGTCGGCGAAACTGTGCTGCTCTGGCACGGCGACCGCGACCTCCAAGATGTAGACGCCGTAATCGTCCCCGGTGGCTTCTCCTACGGCGACTACCTGCGCGCCGGTGCGATCGCCCGCTTCTCGCCGGTGATGGAATCGGTAATCGAGTTCGCCCGCGACGGCGGCCTCGTGCTCGGGATCTGTAACGGCTTTCAGGTTCTGTGCGAGGCCGGGTTGCTGCCCGGCGCACTGCTGCCGAATGCCAATCGCCGCTTCACCTTCCGCCAAGTCGAACTTGCGGTCGTCGAGGGCGAGACTAAGTTCACCTCGGCCTGCCCGACTGACGAGCTTCTGAGCATTCCGGCCAAGCACGGCTCCGGCCGCTTCTACGCCGACGAGGCGACGCTCGACCAGCTCGAAGCTGACGGCCAAGTCGTCGTTCGTTACCGCCCGGAGCAGAACTTCAACGGCTCACTCCGCGACATCGCCGGCGTTCGCAACGCCGCCGGGAATGTCTTCGGCTTGATGCCCCATCCTGAGCATGCGGTTGACGCGCTGACAGGTTCAACCGACGGCCTGCGGATCTTTGAATCGATGCGCTCTGCCGTAGAGGGCGCGCATGTCTGAGCAGCTGCCGGAGCTGAAAGACGCGATTGCGCTTGGCTTGACTGAGGCTGAGTACGAGCTCGTCTGCGAGAAGCAGGGCAGCCCACCGAACCAAGTTGAGCTGGCTATGTACTCGCTGCTCTGGAGCGAGCACTGCGCTTACAAACACTCGAAGAAGCTACTCGTGACGCTGCCGACCGAGGGGCCAGCGGTCGTGATGGGACCGGGCGAAAACGCTGGCGCCGTAGACGTTGGCGACGGCTTGATCTGCGCCTTCAAGGTTGAGTCGCACAACCACCCAAGCGCGGTTGAGCCATTCCAGGGAGCGGCAACCGGCGTCGGCGGAATCCTGCGTGACATCTTCGCGATCGGCGCGCGCCCGATCGCGGTGCTCGACTCGCTGCGCTTCGGCGACATTGAGGAGAGCGAGCGCTCGCGCTACCTGCTCGAGCACGCCGTCGCTGGGATCGGCCATTACGGCAACTCGATCGGAGTGCCGACCGTCGGAGGCGAGGTTTACTTCGAAGGTCCTTACGAGCAGAACTGCCTCGTCAATGCGATGGCTTTGGGCCTCGGACCGCGCGAGCAGCTGATGCGCAGCGCCGCTGCCGGCGTTGGCAACGTCGTTCTGATCTACGGCGCCTCAACAGGCCGTGATGGAATCGGCGGCGCCTCGGTGCTCGCTTCGGCAGAGCTTGGCGAAGCCGACGATGACAAGCGGCCGACGGTCCAGGTCGGAGACCCGTTTGAAGAGAAGAAGCTGATGGAGTGCTCGCTTGAGCTGCTCGAACTCGGCCTAATCGTCTCGCTTCAGGATCTCGGTGCCGCTGGCCTCACATCATCGGCCTGCGAGATGGCTTCGAAGGGTGAGGTTGGGATTGATATCGACGTGCGCAAGGTGCCGCTGCGCGAAGCTGACATGGAGCCATTCGAGATCATGGTCAGCGAGTCGCAGGAGCGCATGCTTTGCGTGATCGAGCCGAAGGACGTAGAGGCTGTGCGCGCGATTTGCGATAAGTGGGAGGTCAGCTCGGCGGCGATCGGTGAGGTCACAGGTACGCGCCTGATGAGGATCTACTCCGACGACGAGCTGGTCGGCGAAATGCCGGTCGAAGCGCTCGTCGATGACTGCCCGATCTACGACCTCGCGCCGCAGAAGCCGAGCGAGCCGCTCTACCCGCCGCCGACTGCACGGCTCGACGGTTCCGAGAGCGTCGGCGACGCGCTGCTGGCGCTGATCGGCTCGCCGAACGTCGCTTCGCGCAGGCCTCTCTTCGAGCAGTACGACCCGATCGTTCAGTCGCGCACGGTGCGCCGCCCGGAGCAGGCCGACGCTGCCGTGCTGGCGCTACCGAACGGCAGCGCGCTGGCCGTCAGCATCGATGGCAACGGTCGCCGCGTCGCCGCAGATCCATACCGCGGAACGCTAGGCGTGGTGCTCGAGTGCGCCTCCAACTTGGCCTGCGTTGGCGCCCAGCCGCTCGGCACCACCAACAACCTCAACTTTGGCAACCCAGAGAAGCCACACGTCGCATGGCAACTAACCGAGGCCGTGCGCGCAATCGCCGATGCCTGCACGGCGCTCGAAGCGCCGATCGTGGGCGGCAATGTTTCGCTCTACAACGAGGGCGCCTCAGGGCCGATCTACCCAACGCCGGTGATCGGCATGGTCGGCCTACTTCCTGATGCCACCCGCGCTGGCCGGCTCGGTTTCGTCGAGGAGGGCGAGGCGATCGCGCTAGTCGGGCCGTTCCAACCGTCGCTTGCAGCCAGTGAACTTTCGAAGCTACGCGGCGAGCCGCTGCCGGACGAGTTGCCAGAGGTTGACATCGAAGCTATCCGTGACGCTCAAGCCGCCGTTCGTGGCGCCGTCCGTGATGGGCTGATCGACTCCGCGCACGACATCGCCGAGGGTGGAATCGCGACCGCGATCGCTGAATGCGCGCTGGCTGGTTCGATCGGTGCTTCGGTTGAGATTGAGGCGGGCGAAGACGTTTGGCAAGCCTGCTTTGGCGAGGCGCCCGGCGGTTTTATCTGCTGCGGCCATGCGACGGCGATGGCGCAACTCGCCGAGCGCACCAAGGTCACGTTGATTGGCAAGGTTGGCGGCGATCGGCTCGAGATCACGCTCGGCCCAGAGAAGATCGAGCTCGGGCTCGACGAGCTGCGCCAGCGCCACCGAGCCCTAGAGTCGGTTTTCCAATGATTGAGCCCAGCAAATACGGGCTATTCCGCGTCTGCGCTTGGTACCCTCTACTGACTCTGCCCCGTATGGCGACCGGACGGGATTCATGACCGAGCAGCCCTCTTTTGATGAGCGCGACGGACCCCGCGATGAGTGCGGCGTCTTCGGCATTTACGCGCCTGGAAAAGAGGTAGCTCGCCTTACCTACTTCGCTCTTTACGCACTTCAGCACCGCGGGCAGGAGTCGGCCGGAATCGCCGCCGCTGACGATGGTGGTTTCATCATCACGCAGCGCGCGCTCGGGCTTGTTAGCCAAGTTTTCAAGGAGCACGACCTTCGAGCACTCGATGGCGATCTTGCCGTCGGTCACGTCCGCTACTCAACGACCGGGTCGAGCGGATGGGAAAACTCGCAGCCGGTCCACCGCACCGGCAACGCAACTAGCAGCGGCCGCGAGTTGGCGCTGGCGCACAACGGCAACCTGACCAACGCCGTCGAACTCCATGCCGAGTTGCGCGCTCAGGGCGTCGAGTTCACTTCCACCTCGGACTCCGAGATCATCGCCGCGCTGATCGCCGATGATCCAAGCCCAACGATCGAAGAGTCGGTCTGCGCGATCATGCCACGGCTTCAAGGAGCGTTCTCAACCGTCGTGATGACGAACGAGCGCGTCGTCGCCTTCCGCGACCCGGCCGGCGTTCGGCCGCTGGTGCTCGGCCAGATCGATGACAGCTACTGCGTCGCCAGCGAATCCTGCGCGCTCGACATCATCGGCGCCACCTATATGCGAGACGTTCTCCCCGGCGAGATGGTCTCGATCGGCGCCGACGGGATTCGTACGCAGATGGTTGTCGAAGGGGCGCGCGAGGCCTTCTGCCTCTTTGAGTACATCTACTTCGCCCGCCCTGACTCGAAGATGAACGGGACAGTTCTGCAGGCCGCTCGCGGCCGTATGGGCGAGGCGCTCGCTCGCGAGCATCCAGCGCCTAGCGCCGACCTCGTGATCGCCGTCCCCGACTCAGGCAACGCCGCCGCTCGCGGCTTCGCACGCGAGAGCGGGTTGCCGCAGGACGATGGCTTCGTCAAGAACCGTTACGTCGCCAGGACGTTCATTCAGCCAGGCCAGGAACTGCGCAAGCAAGGACTGCGGCTGAAGTTCAACCCGCTGCCGGAGATCGTCGGTGGCAAGAAGCTGGTCGTCGTCGATGATTCGATCGTGCGCGGCAATACGACGCGTCAGATCGTCCAAATGTTGCGTGACGCTGGCGCGCTTGAGGTCCATCTGCGGATTTCGGCGCCGCCGATCCGCAACCCGTGTTACTACGGCGTCGACATGTCAACACGCGAAGAGATGATCGCCCACGGCAAAACGGTCGAAGAGATCGCCGAGATGCTCGGCGCTGACTCGTTGGCTTACGTTTCGTTGGAGGGCGTCTACGGTGCAATCGAAGGCGAGCCTGCCAACCACTGTGACGCCTGCTTTTCCGGTAACTATCCGTTGCCGGTTGCCGAAGAGGGCAACAAGCTTGCGCTTGAGTCAGAGCTTCCGATGGCGCCAACGTCGGCTTGACCGCAGCGATGGCCGACCCGCACGCCGCGCTGACCGAAATCTTCGGGTTCGATCACTTTCGTCCTGGCCAGCAAGAGGCCGTCGAGGGCGCACTCGCTGGCCGCGACGTGCTGCTGGTGATGCCGACCGGCGCCGGCAAGTCGCTCTGCTACCAGCTTCCAGCGCTACTTCGAGATGACCTCTCGATTGTCGTATCGCCGCTCGTTTCGCTGATGCTCGATCAGGTTGAGTCGCTCGAGCGGCGTGTCGGAGGCAAGGTCGCGTTGATCAACGCCCAGCAGGATGCTGCGACAAACCGTGAGGTTCTCGAGCGGGCCCGCGACGGTGAGCTTCGGCTTCTCTACGTCGCGCCCGAGCGCTTCGCGTCGCCAGGTTTTCTTGAGGCGCTCAAAGAGGTTGAAATCGGGTGCTTCGTAGTCGATGAGGCGCACTGCGTTTCGCAGTGGGGTCACGACTTCCGCCCCGACTACTTCCGCCTCGGCGACGCCGCCCGCTGGCTCGGCGCCGATTCGATCTTCGCGTCTACGGCAACGGCGACGCCGCAGGTCGCGCGTGACATCGCCGAGAGGCTCGGACTAGACGACCCGGTCAGCGTCGCGACCGGTTTCGACCGGCCGAACCTGACATTTGCCGTCGCGCCGTCAAAGTCGTCCAGCCATGCTCGCGCGCAGTTAGCCTCCGCGCTGGCTACGCCCGAGGCGCGCCCGGCAATTGTTTATGCCGGCACGCGCAAGCAGACCGCTGAGGTCGCATCCAACCTCGCAGCCGATCTCGGCATCAAGGTCGTCGCCTACCACGCCGGTTTGGACCGCGAAAAGCGCGCCAAGATTCAGCGCAGCTTCATGGATGGCAGTGTTGACGTTGTAGTCGCTACTAACGCTTTCGGAATGGGTGTTGACAAGGCCGATGTCCGAACGGTCGTCCACGTGAGCGTGCCGCAGTCAATCGAGGCGTGGTACCAGGAGGCTGGCCGGGCCGGCCGCGACGGCGCCCCGGCGCGCGCACTGCTGCTTGCTCAAAACAAAGACAAAGGGCTCCACGTCTTCTTCATTGAACGATCCGAGGTCGATGAGGCCGAACTCGACCGCGTTGCCAAGCGGATCTTCGCGTCCTCGCCCGATGGCCGCTACGACGCGGAGATCGGTGAGCTTGGAAGCAACCCGGATCAGGTTCGCGCAATTGTCGGCCACCTTGCGCGGGCTGGCGTCTTAAGCCCCTCACCGGCTCCGACTGATCGCCAGATCGGCCGCATCGACGGTGCCTACGACGGCCGCGCCCGCAGCCTCTGCCAAACATCGGCAAAGCAGGCGACGAAAGCGCGCTGGGCCGCCTACCGATCGGTTTGGCACTTCGTAGAGACGCCTAGTTGCCGCCGCGTCGCCGTGCTCGGCCACTTCGGCGATCGCGACCGCGACGCTGCCCCACTCGTCGTCCCCTGCTGCGACGTTTGTAATCCGGAGTCGATCGCCGACGTTGTCTCGGTCGAGGTTCGCGCGACAAAGAAGGGTCCGCCCTCGCGCGGCCGTTCGTTGGCTCCGCGAGCTGCGCTGGCCGATTCAAGTGAGCTCGACGAGGCGATCATCGATCTCGTTGCCAGCGCGCATCCCCAGCTCGGCCGCACTCGCGCAGTTCAGGTGCTGCGCGGCGGCCGTTCAAAGGTGATCGCCACAAACCATTACGACGAGCTCGAGCATTACGGAGCCTTCGGTGATCTCCACGCCGACGATGTGCTCGGCCGTGTCGACGCGCTTCTGGCAGATGGCCGAATCGTCTCCTCGGGCGGTCGTTTCCCAAAGCTTCAGTCCCCCGCTAGCCAAGGAGCAAGACGATGAGACTCGCCGTTATGGTTTCCGGCCGCGGCACCAATCTGCAGGCTTTGATCGAAAGCGTCCACGGCTTCGACGGTGAAATCGTTGCCGTCGTCTCCGACCATGAAGAGGCGCCGGCGCTGCGCCACGCGCGCACCGTGAACATTCTCACGCGCAGCTTCGAAGTTGACCAGTTCCCTGACCGCGCCACGCGTGACAACGCGATCGCCGACTGGCTCGACGAGAATGGTGTTGAGCTCGTCGTGCTGGCTGGTTACATGTCGCTGCTTGATGACTCGTTTATCGCTCGCTTCCGTGACCGCATCATCAATGTTCATCCGTCGCTGCTGCCTGCCTTCCCGGGGACTCGTGCCGTCGAGCAGGCGGTTGAGTACGGAGTCAAGATCTTCGGCGTGACCGTTCATCTGGTTGATGAAGGAATTGACAGTGGACCGATTCTGCTGCAGCGCGCCGTCGAGCTGCCGGGGTACAGCGATCCAACCGAGGTTCATCAGATTTTGCAGAAGATTGAGCACGAACTGCTGCCCGAAGGCGTGCGCTTGATGATCCGCGGCGCCGTCGCCAGAGATCCTGCAAACCCTCAGCGGCTGATCATCGAGCCCTGAGCTGCGCTAGCCTCGCCACATCGTCGCTGAGTCTTCAGATTTCGATCCTCTCGCGCCTGGCACGGCGCCCGTAGCCCGCGCGCTGCTGTCGGTCTCCGATAAGAGCGGGATCGTCGAGTTCGCCCAGCGGCTGGCCGCGCTCGACGTTGAACTGATCTCAACCGGCGGCACGGCGACCGCGCTACGCGAAGCCGGGCTTCAAGTGCGCTCGATCGATGACCTCACCGGCTTCCCCGAAATCATGGACGGCCGCGTCAAGACGCTGAACCCGCGGCTCTACGCCGGGCTGCTCGCCGTGCGTGACAACGCCGCGCATCTGGAGCAGGCGCGCGAGCACGAAATTGAGTTCGTCGACTTGGTCTGCGTCAACCTCTACCCGTTTGAAGAGACGATTGCGCGCGACGGCGTCAGCGACGCCGCGGTGATTGAGCAGATCGATATCGGCGGGCCAACGATGGTTCGTGCTGCGGCCAAGAACGCCGCCTACGCCGCAGTCGTAACCGACCCGGCGCAGTATGGCCCGGTGCTCGACGAGCTTGAATCTGCAGATCGTTGCCTCTCGCTTGAGACGCGCCAGCGGCTCGCGGCCGAAGCGTTTGCGCTGATCGCCCGCTATGACGCAGCGATCAGCAACTGGTTCGCAGCGCGCGACGGCGGAATGCCGGCGGCGCTGGCTGCCACGTTCGAGCGCGAGCTGGAGCTGCCCTACGGTGAGAACCCGCACCAGCAGGCCGCCTACTACCGGCAGTCAGGCGCGGCAGGCGAAGGGGTGCTCGGCTCAGCTGAGCAGCTCAGTGGCAAAGCGCTCTCGTTCAACAACATTCTTGATCTCGACGGCGCCCGCGCCACGCTCTCTGAGCTCGGCTCCGAGCAGCCGGCCTGCGTGATCGTCAAGCACAACAACCCCTGCGGCGCGGCCCGCGGCGCCGACCTGCTGGAGGCCTATCGCAAGGCCTTCGCCGGCGATCCCGTCAGTGCCTACGGCGGCGTGATCGCCCTAAACCGTGTCGTTGATGAAGAGACCGCAGCGGCCTTGAGCCAGCAGTTCATCGAGGTCTTGATCGCGCCCGGCTATGAGCCTGCGGCGCTGGAGGTTCTCTCGGCAAAGGAGAAATTGCGGATTCTCTCCTCGCCCGACGATGGCGCTGCGCCCGCCGGCCCTGAGCTCCGCCCGGTCGCCGGCGGCCTGCTCGTTCAAGAGCGCGACAGCGTCAGCATCGACCGTTCGAAACTTCAGGTCGTAAGCGACCGGATGCCGAGCGAGGATGAATGGCGCGACCTGCTCTTCGCTTGGCAGGTCTGCCGTCACGTGAAGTCAAACGCGATCGTCGCCGCTCGGGACGAGGCGACGCTTGGAATCGGCGCCGGTCAGATGAGCCGCGTTGATTCCGTGGGCATCGCACTCGGCCGGGACTGGATCACCGATCGCAGTGGCATCGTGCTCGCCTCAGACGCCTTCTTCCCCTTCGCCGACGGAGTCGTCGGCGCACTTGACGGCGGTGCTTCGGCGCTAATTCAGCCCGGCGGCTCAATCCGCGACGACGAAGTGATCGCCGCTGCCAACGAGCGCGGCGCGGCGATGGTCTTCACCGGCGAGCGCCACTTTCGTCACTAGTAGCGAGCAGCGCGTTATGGCCAGCGGCGCCAAAGCTGCGGCTCGGGCCGCACGCGGCCGCTAAGCGATGGCGCCGGCGGCGTGTGCGACGGGAGCGATGCCGCCCAGCCGCTCACTTCGAGCCAGCCGTCGCTGCGCTGCGTGACGGTTGGGATACGCCGGTTAATTTCGTTTTCGGAGATCACGCGCGCTGGAGCGCAGCTCGAGCCGCTGTGGCAGTTGCCGTCGCCAAGGCCCAGCGAGTGGTCGGCGCCGCCGTCGTAGATCGCGTTGCCGACGATCCGCAGCCCATCGTCGGCCCGCTTTCCACGCGGCACTCCGCCGCTCGCGCCGGGCCTTGCGCCGGCAACCGAGAAGACCTGCCACTGGCTAGCCGCATCAACCGGGTTTGAGATCACGTTGTCGTAGATCGAGACGTTGCTGTTCGGAATTCGAATGAAGTTGTCGCCGTTGTCAACGACCGTCGTGCCCCATCCTCCGGCGCGGATGTTGCTGGCACAGCGGCTGCGGCCCGCGTCGCCTGGCCGCCCGTCGCAGGAGCGGCTGCCGTAACCGACCTCAAGGACGTGCGAGCGGGCGCCGATCCGCGTCGCAATGTTACGCCGAATCAGCACGTTGGCACTGCCGTTGACGCCGAACGCTGCGCCCTCGGTATCACGGACGCTGTTGCCTTCGATTAGCACCGAGCTGGCTTCGTAGTGAGTGAACGGTGAGGCCATGAACTGCATTCCTGTCCCTTGCCCGGCGGTGAAGCCTCCGGTGCCGCACTCTGAGAAGAGGTTGCCTCGTACGATCACCTCGGTCGAGCCCCCTTTCGCGTAGCCGCACCAATCCTCGGCGTCATGGAAGTGGTTGCGTAGCAGCTTGATTCGCCGAACGGCAACGGCGTCGAAGTTGTTGTCGCCAGCACCCGACACGTCGGAATCGGCGACCGTCACGTCACTCGATTGGTTGACCTTAATCGTCTCCTGCGCACCGTCGCCGCGCAGAGTCACGTGATCGAGCAGCACTCGCTTGCAAAGCTCGCAGTGGAAGACATCGCCACCGTCGTCGAGGCGTAAGCCTCGTAGCGTCAGCCCGCCCACTCGGTAGACGTTCATTCCGGCCAGCCGCGCAGCGTCGCGTCCATCAACGCTCTCAATCGTGATCGGCCCGCCCCGCCGCTCCCAGTAGACCGGTGCGCCGTTGCGGTAGCTGCCGGCCTTAAGCCGCAGCAGCCAGCTGCCCGAGTTGCCTGTTGGGATTCGGCGCCAAGCGGCGCCGAGCGTGCGTAGAGGAGCGCCCCGGCTGCCGCCCGCGGAGTCCGATCCGGAGGGTGAGAGCGTCAGTTCGTGCGTGGCCGCGCTCGCCACAGTCGGCAGCGCGAGAGCTGCCATCCCTACCGTCAAAACCAGCAAGGAGCGGGTTTGCCTCATCGCTTCAGTCTGTCACTCGGCGCAGGCGCGTGCGCCGCTGGCTGATCAGCGAGTGCGCGGAATGGTGACCGTGTCGCGCGCAGTGCTGGCCGCGCCTGAGGTCGGTGTGAAGCGGGTCTCTGCTCTGACTATGACGTTTCCTGCCCTCACTGCGGCCCTAGCGGTCTTGCCGAGCGTGCATCTGATTCGCGCCTTGCCCGCGCGCCGCGTTGCCGCTGGCGCTTCGCAGCGTGTCGTCTTGCCAGAGCCGAGCGTCACGCTCTGCTCAAGCCGACCGCGGCGGGGCAACTCAACCGGAGTTGTAAGCGTTATTGAGGACCCTTGCACCCTGAAGGAGGGCGAACCGGTGCGAACTGCAGCACGAGCCTTAAGCGGGGCGCCAACCGTCGCCTCGACGAGTGGCGGAGGGCTGGGAGCGCTGTAGTCCGTCGGTGGACCGACTAGGAAGTTCTGAGCCGCCGGATCGCTAGCCACACCTTCTTTCGAGACCGCACGTACGCGGAACTCATGCTCGCCGTCGGCGAGCGCGTCGTAGCGAATCGGACTCGCACATGGCGTGAAGCTCTCCGCGCTATCGAAGGAACATTCAAATCGGTCTTGGATCTGCATCATGTTTTGATCGAAGTCGAATCGCGCCGAGTTACGGTCGTAGTGCCGCATACGGATCGTTGGCTCCGTTGGCTTCGGTATTGGGTTATTGCGCACGAACTCATATTCAGCAACCGGGCCTGGGTTGCCAGCGGCATCGACTGCACGAACCTCGAGTTTCACCCGCAGGCCCGACAGCCCGTGCATGTCCTCGCTCACGGCCGGACTCGTGCACTGCTGCCACTGCCAGTTGACGCCCGCCGTGTCGTCCTGCCACTTGCACCAGGTGTGCGAGCCTGGCTCGGAGTCGAATGCGATGCTTGTCCTCGTGGCGGTCGTCACGCTGGGCGGCCCGTCCGTGAATGTTGGAGCCGATGGCGCGATCCGGTCGACCGTGAAATTGAAGGGCATCGGTTCACTGGTGTTGCCGTTCGCGTCCGTTTCGGTCATGGCGACCGTGTGTGGGCCCTCCGCGAGCGGTTCTTCGACAACGAAGCTTGTCCTCAGATCGTCGCTGAGTCCGATGAAACGAATGATCGGAGTCACCGGAGGCAAATACGTGATTCCGATTCCGTACTCACGATCGAACACTGTCCACGATCCGTCGTCAATTCGGATCCGCATTGTGCCTACACGCGGACTCCCGAGGTATCCGATTCCATAGCCGTCATGGGAGTCAGCGTCATGTGCGCTGATGAAGTTGCCATGTTGCGGAAATGGCACAAAGTCAGCGTGTGCGTCGTACATTTGGCTGTCTGGCGTAATCAGCACTGGGCTCGGCGCGTTCGAGTTCCCCTCCTGTGCCAAAGCCGCTGCGGGCAGGGCCGAAGTAAGAGAAGCGGCGGTGAGGGCTGCGACGAGGAGACGGCGGGTCATTTAATGATCATTTCGGTCGGTTCCAAGGGGCGCCGATTAAGATTATCCAAAATACGGCACAGAAACAATGAATTGAGCTTCGCGAAGCCTTCACCCGCACCTCTTCGTAGCGCTCAGACACCTCCGGCATTCGAAGTGCCGCCGGCAGGATTCGAACCTGCGCGCTTCGGGTTAAAAGCCCGCTGCTCTACCGGACTGAGCTACGGCGGCGCGCGGCAACTGTAGCCCGCTTAGGGGGTTGGCGGCTGGCTGGCAACGACTTCAAGCTCCTCTACGCGGAGACTGCCTACCTCGAGCTCATCGATTCGCAGCTTCTTTATCTGGCCGCGACCGACCGAAAGTCGCCCGATCGCGAGCGCACCAATCGCCAGCGCACCGACTGCGAAAGCTCCCACGGCAAGCGCGCCCGCGCTGCCAGCGCCGAGCGCCGCGTGCCCCAGCCGAGCAGATGAAGACTGTTGTGAATTTCGAGCGAGGAGCGACATCAGGAAACAAGTTTGACATTCGCGCCACCATCCCGCAACGAGTAGCGTCCCTTCCGTGATTATTGACGCTTGGATGCAGCACCCGACGCTGCGGATGGTTGGCAGCCCGATCTTCGCTTCGCTGCGGCGCTGGGTTGGCGAGGAGCTGCCGACCGAAGAGATCCCGATCGACCTAACGATCGCGGCGATGGACGTGGCGGGGGTTTCGAAGGCCACGCTTTCCGCATGGAGCTCGCCGCGCTACGGCGAGATGATCAGCAACGCCGAAGTCGCTGGCTGGGTAGCCGAGCACCCCGATCGCTTCGTCGGCCTCGCCTCAGCAGACCTCGACACTCCAATGGAGAGCGTCCGCGAGCTGCGCCGCCGCGTCAAAGACGACGGCTTCAAGGGGCTCCGCATGCTGCCCTGGCTTTGGGATGCCGCACCGACCGACCGCCGTTACTACCCGCTCTACGCAGAGTGCGTTGAACTTGGCGTGCCGTTCTGCACTCAGGTCGGCCACGCCGGGCCTCTGATGCCGAGCGAGCCGGGCCGGCCGATCCCTTACATCGATCAGATAGCGATCGACTTTCCTGAACTGGTGATCGTCTGTGGCCACGCCGGCTACCCCTGGACTGAGGAGATGGTCGCCGTTGCGCGCAAGCACGCCAACGTCTACATCGACACCTCAGCTTGGACGCTGGCGCGCCTGCCACAGGAGCTAGTCGCCTACATGAAGACCGGCAGCGGCCGCCATAAGGTGCTGTTTGGATCGAACTTCCCGATGGTCACGCCGCAGGCCGCGCTTGCTGGGCTGGACGCACTCGAGCTCGACGATGAGACGCGCGAACTCTTCCTCAGCGCGAACGCGCAGCGCGTCTTTGACATCAGCTGACCTCGAAGGCCCCGCCGCCTCTACACTTCGCCCTCGCACTAGCCCCCATGGTGTAGCGGTTAGCACGCCAGGTTTTCATCCTGGTAGCAGCGGTTCGATTCCGCTTGGGGGTACTTCTCCTTCGCTGACGTTGCAATCTCCGCGCCGTGACGTTACGGTCACTTTGTGCCGTTTGGCACGCAGTCGCACGTTCAGATGACGCGGCCTCCCGCTCTCTAGGCGCTTGGCCTTAACCCAAGGAGCACGAGATGACAACGACCACATCAGGAATCGAACACAACGTTTCGACCGACACACGCAAGCTGTTGATCGGCGGCGAGTGGCTCGAAGCTAGTAGCGGAAAGACCTTTGAAACGATTGATCCGGCAACCGGCGACCTGCTCGCACTGGTAGCCGAGGGCGGGAGCGAGGACGTAGATCGCGCAGTCAAGGCGGCGCGCAGCGCGCTCGAGGACGGCCCTTGGTCGACGATGAACCCATCGGAGCGCGGCCGCGTGATCCACCGCATCGGCGATCTAATCATGGAGAACGCTGAGGAGCTGGCAACGCTGGAGACGCTCGACAACGGCAAGCCGTATGGCGTTGCCCTTGCCGCTGACGTCGCCCTGGCGGCTGATCTCTTCTGGTACATGTCGGGCTGGGCGAGCAAGATCCACGGGTCCGTAATCAACCCGTCTGTCCCGTACATGCCGGGCGCTGAGTTCCATGCGTACACAACGCGTGAGCCGGTCGGCGTCGTCGGCCAGATCATCCCTTGGAACTTCCCGCTGCTGATGGCCGCGTGGAAGCTTGGCCCTGCCCTGGCGACCGGTTGCACCGTCGTGCTCAAGCCAGCCGAGCAGACGCCGCTTTCGGCGCTGCGTCTCGGCGAGCTGATGCTCGAGGCCGGGCTGCCAGCAGGTGTCGTCAACATCGTTACCGGCTTCGGTGACGCTGGCGCGGCCCTGGCTCAGCACGAAGGCGTTGACAAGGTCGCCTTCACCGGTTCAACCGAAGTCGGCAAGCTGATCGTTAACGCCGCCTCCGGCAACCTCAAGCGCGTTTCGCTTGAGCTCGGTGGGAAGTCGCCGAACGTGATCTTCGCCGATGCCGACATTGACGCCGCAATTGCCGGCGCCGCATCGGGGATCTTCTTCAACCAAGGCCAGGTCTGTAGCGCCGGTTCACGGCTCTACGTTCAGGCTGATCAGTTCGACCGCGTGATCGAAGGCGTCTGCGACGCCGCTTCGAACATCAAGCTCGGTCACGGAATGGACCCTGAAACGGAGATGGGGCCGCTTGTGTCGCAGGAGCAGTTCGACCGCGTCGCCGGTTACCTGCAGACAGGGATTGACGAAGGCAACCGAGCCGCAGTTGGCGGAAACACGGTAGACGGCCCCGGCTTCTTCGTTGAGCCGACGGTGCTCGTTGACGCCGATGCCAGCCATGCGATTGTCCGTGAAGAGATCTTCGGACCGGTGATCGCAGCAATGCCGTTTGACGATGTTGATGATCTGGCACGCCAGGCCAACGATTCCCACTACGGCCTTGCTGCCGGTGTGTGGACGCGTGACATCTCGAAGGCGCATCAGCTGGCAAATAAGATCCAGGCTGGCACCGTTCACGTAAACGCCTACCACGTCTTTAGTGCGGAGCTGCCTTTCGGAGGCTTCAAGCAGAGCGGCTGGGGCCGAGAGATGGGCGAAGAGGTCCTCTCCAACTACCTCGAGACCAAGACCGTCATCGTCGGTCTCTAAGTCGCTTCGCTGAATGGGCGCCGTCGCTACTGCGGCGGCGCCTTTCAGCGCACTGCTCGGCACTCGTGCCCTAATCGGCGCTGGTATAAAAGGGCTGTGACTGGGACGGCGTCAAACGCAATCCTCGAGCGGCTTGACGCGATCCGCGTTTGGCCCTACCCGCGGCGCGTGCTGGTGGCGCTTGGCGCGGCCTACTTCTTCGCCTTCTACGACATCGTCAACATCGGCGACGCGCTGCCTCAGATTGCACAGCAGTTCGACATCAGCTCTGAGACGGCTGCTCATGCGATCTCCGTTGGCCTTCTCGGCTCTGTCGTTGGTTCGCTCGCCGTTGCTTTCATTTCCGATCGCTTCGGGCGGCGGCCCGGCCTGCTGATCTCGGTTGCGATGTTCACGGTTGGCTCTTTGGTAATCGCTTTCAGCGGGTCGTTCACGGTGCTGCTCGTTGGCCGCTTCATTACTGGGATGGGAATTGGCGCCGAGGCCGCTGCTGCTGCTGCCTATCTCAATGGCATCTCACCGACGCGGCTACGGGGCCGCGCCGGTTGCCATGCCGTGGTTTGGGGCTACGTCGGTATCGCGATCACGCCGCTGATCGCATTGGCCCTGGTGCCGAGCTTCACTGACGGTTGGCGCGCAATGTTTGTGCTCGCCGCGGTCGGCGGGCTTGCGATCATGCCGCTCCGCAACCGCCTTCCGGAGTCGCCGCGCTGGCTGGTCGTGAAGGGCGACCATGACGATGCATTGGTCATCGTCGAAGAGGCGGAGCGCTTCGCCGCCACGCAAGGTCCGCCGCCTCCGATGGAGGAGCTAAAACCGCCGGTGCGGCTTCGCAGCTTCTGGGTCAGCTCGTCGCTCTTCTTCGCGATCTGGCTGATCTATTACATCGGCAACTACGGCTGGCTGACTTTGGCGCCAACGTTGCTGACGAGCGAAGGCTTCTCACTGAAGTCGAGTCTCACATTCCTATGCGTGACAGGCGTCGGTCTGGTGATCGGTGCTCTCGGCTCGGTTCGCTACAGCGATCGCTTTGAGCGCAAGTTCACGATCGCAGGCAGCCTCGTCGTTTTCGCCGCTGCGCTGATTGTGATCGGCCTTGCGCCAGTTGCTGCCGTGATCATGTTCTTCGGCTTCATCGTGTCCGCGACGGTCGGGTTTGCGGTGCCAATGATGTACGTCAACACCGCCGAGCAGTTCGCCACCAATATGCGCGCTCGCGGTATCTCGATCGGCATTGGTGTCGGTCACCTTGGTGGTGCGGTGGCGCCGCTTTTGATCCTCCCGGCCGCCGCGGTGGGCTTTTTCTGGGGATTGGGCCTGATGGCTCTAACCGGACTAATCGCCGCAGTGCTGATCCTCTTCGGTCAGCGAATGACAGGCCGGGCGATGAACTGAGCGAACTTTCGTCAAACTTGTCAGCGGACGCGTCGTGACAACTAGAGAGGGAGAGACGATGGCCGATTTCAGCGTGGTGAAGATTGACGAGATGGAGACGACTTTTGGTGGCGGGCTGCGCAAAGCGCGCGCTGAGCTCGGCGTGACGTCGGTCGGGATGAGCATCCTGACTCTGCCTGCCGGCTACGACCGCTACCCCGACCACGACCACACGCACGATAAGCAGGAAGAGGTCTACATCGTGCTCGCCGGCAGCGGTGTGCTCACAATCGAAGGCGAAGAGTTTGCGCTGGGCGGCGACACGATGGCTCGCGTCGGCCCGAGCACGAAGCGCAAGGTCGTCGCTGGCCCTGACGGCATCCGCATGCTCGTGCTCGGAGGCGTACCCGGTGAGGCTTATCAGCCGCCGGAGTGGGGCGAGCTGGGCGCAGCCGATCCGACGGCGGGCTGACAATGGCGCTCGCGATTCCAAACGTCCTCTTTCAAGCTGGCCGCATCGTTATCGGCGCCGCGTTTATTGCCAACGCTGAGCAGGCAAGTTCGCGCTGGATCGGTGAGCAGGCCGCCGGGGCCGACGGCGGTGTGATGGCGCGCGCTTTCGGCGTCCGTGACGTTGCACTTGGCGTGGCGACGATCTCAGCCGCGCGCGGCGGCAACCTCCGCACGCTGCTGGCGGTGGGAATTCTCTGCGATGTCGTTGACTGCGCCGCAACGCTGGCTGCCGGGGAGAAGATTCCTCAGCAGGCGCGGGTCTTGACTGCTGCAGTGGCGGCCGGCGCGGCGCTAAACGGTGTGGCGCTGCTCGCGGCCACGCGTGAATAGCGACAATTAGGAGATGACCGACCTACTCGTTCGCCGAGACAGTCTTGAAACCGTCAAGTTCGCTGACGGCGCGAGTCCCGAGGCAACCGCGCTTGCTCCAGGAGAGGTGCTTCTGCGCGTTGACGCGTTCAGCTTTACCGCCAACAACATCAGCTACGCAATTTTCGGCGACTTCATGAACTATTGGAACTTCTTCCCCGCCGAGGACGGCTGGGGCCGTGTCCCGGTCTGGGGCTTCGCTGACGTAGCTGCCTCAGAGTGTGAGGGAGTTGAGCTTGGGCAACGCTTCTACGGCTACCTGCCAATGTCGAGCTACCTCGTTGTAACGCCGGGCAACATTACGGCGGCTGGCTTTTCGGATGTCGCTGAACATCGCAAGGAACTCCACGCGGTCTACAACAGCTACCAGCTGACCGCGACCGACCCAAGCTACGACGATGCGCTTGAAGCCGAGATTATGCTGCTGCGCCCGCTCTTCTCGACCTCATTCCTAATCGACGATTTCTTTCAGGACAACGACTGGTTCGGCGCAGAGGCTGTCGTTATGTCGAGCGCCTCCAGCAAGACCGCGTACGGCACCGCATTCATGCTCGCTAAGCGTGTCGGCGTGAACGTGGTTGGCCTCACGGCAGCGGGGAACGTTGAGTTCGTCGAGCGACTGGGCCTCTACGACCAAGTTCTCTCTTACGAAGAGATCGGCGAGCTTGATGCAGATGTGCCGATGGCCTACATCGATTTCTCCGGCGACGCCGCGGTGCGCGCGGCGATTCACAACCAGCTTGGTGACTCGCTGGTCTTTGATTCTGCCGTCGGCGCAACGCACATCGGTGCGCTTGGCGGAGCCGACGGGCTGCCAGGGCCAGCGCCGGTGCTTTTCTTCGCGCCAGCTCAGGCCAAGAAACGCTCCGATGAATGGGGTACCGAGGGGCTAATCGAGCGGATCGCAGGTTCGCTCGACGAGTTCATCGCGCTCGTCGTCGAACCGGCAAACAGACTTATGAAGATCGAACACAGCTCAGGCGAAGCGGCCGTGGAGCAGGTTTACCTCGACGTGTTGGCCGGCCGGGCCGCGCCCGACGCTGGCAGCATTCTGTCGCTGCCAGCGTAGGCGGCAAAGCCCCTTACGTTGCGCGCACTCCGCGCGCAACGATCGATCAATGAGGGATGTTGGCGCAGTTCTGTGGGTAGTTCACGTTGTGCTTCATGCACTCCGCGTAACCCTGCGCTGAGGTTTGGTTGTTGTTCTGATTGTTGTTGTTCTGGTCGTTATTTTGGTTCTGGTTTTGGTTGTTCTGGTTCTGGTTCTGGTTCTGCGTCTGCGTCGTGACAACCGTGGTCGTCGAGTCACTGCCACCGCAGGCAGCGATGCCAAAGGCCAACGACGAAGCGCAGAGCAGCGCGATAAGTAGATGGAATGGTCGGGTCATTGGTTCCTTTCGTAGGCGGCAGGGCCGCGTAGTTGAAACCAACCTACAGGCTGGCGCGGCGACGCTAGACCGAGCGCATCATCCCGCCGTCAACGACCATCGCGACGCCGGTTACGTAACTTGCCTGCGCGGAGCAGAGGAAGGCGACCGCAGCAGCAAACTCCTCCGGGCTACCGAGCCGACCAGCGGGAATCTCCTCGCGTGCCATCTCGTCCGCGCTCTGGCGCGACCCGTAAAGCTCATAGAGGCGGTCGGTGGCGATCCGCCCGGGCAGCACGCTGTTGAGTGTCACACCGTCACGGGCAACTTGGTGCGCGATCGTCTTGATCGCCGTCAGCGTTGCCGCCCGATTAGCGTTACTGAGCATTAGGCCGGCGGCTGGCTCGCGGACCGTGGTTGAGCCGACGTTGACGATCCGCCCCCAGTTGCGCGATCGCATGTTCGGCATCACGGCCTCAATGAACTTCAGCGGCGAGCGAACGAGATTCTCGTAGGCATCGTGCCACTGCTGGTCGCTGAAGCCGAGCGCATTCGGGTCGAGCGGCGGGCCGCCCGTATTGGTTACAAGAATGTCGATTGGGCCGAGGAAGTGTTCGACCTCGTGGACGAGCACCGGAATGCCTTCGAGGTTGCCGCTGTCGTGAGCGAAGCCGGTTGCACCGATCTGCTTGGCAGCCTTTTGGATGTTGTTCTCGTCGCGCGAAGTGATCGCGACCTTCGCCCCTTCGGCGGCCAGCGTCTGGGCCACGGCAAGTCCGAGTCCCTTCGATGCTCCGGTTACGAGCGCTACGCGCCCTTCAATTCCAAGATCCATCAGATTGCCTCTGCCGCGATCCTACGGGCCGCGAGCCCTCCGCACCAGAGCGAGAAGCAAATAATTGCCAGTACCGCTCCCAGCCAGTGCGCGCCTATCACGGTCGCGATTGCGCTCGGAATACCAGCCAGTACCGCTCCAAGCCAGGCCGGCGGTAGTGGCAGATGCACAGCTAGCGCCGTGACCGTCGCGGCAACCATCCAGGCAAGTGGGCCGATGATCCAACCGAAATCAACGAACGCCGAGTGAGGCAGAAGTAGTCCGCTGATCAAAGCCAGCACGCCGACGGCGACGAGCTGAACGATCCCTGCACGGAGCGCCGCTGATCTATTGAGCTTCATCTCAGAGAGTGTGGCGGATCGGTGTCGGTGAGGATGATCAGGTCAGCCCGCTTGCGCGTCTGCTCGCGCGCGAAGAGCTCCAGCTCCTGCGCGGCCCAGCGGTCCCAGTGCGGGGAGAACATCTCGCCGTCGCGCTCGATTGCCCTTTGCTTTCTGAGCTGTGGGTCGGCATCGAGCCAGATGATCATGCTCGTAAAGGTTGCTGCGGCTCTGCTGCCGCACCCGGCTCCGTCAACGATCAACGTCTCGCATGCCGGTATCGGCCGCGGCTCGCCTTCGCGGCTGGCGTTCCAATCCCACGGTCTAACAGTCGCTACTTCGCCTTCGCTGAGAGGAAGAAGAACGTCATCCACGAGCCGCTGCGCCCCGTCCGCTAGACCGTCCCAACCCGGGTAGAGCTGGTCGGTGTTTAGAACTAGCGCGCCGCTGAGCTGCGCTGCGAGCTGTTCGGCCAGCGTCGTCTTACCCGAGCCCGCCGGGCCATCGATCGCGATTACGCGGGTCAGACCGGCGAGCGGCGGCAGCTTGCAAATGCTCTCCGCCAGATCAGGAGCGTCGATCGCCACCGGTTCCGCCCACTAACCGCCGGGTAGGTAAGCGTTGGTGAAGAAAGTCGACCAGTCGGGCTCGCGCGCCAGTGGTTTGCCGTTGGCGTCGGTGAGCAGCTTCGCTGAGTAAAGGAAGTTGCCGTACTTTTTCCAGATCGCGGCGTCGACAGGGCCGATCTTGCCGCCCGCGCCCTTGTAGTAACCATTGCGCGCGAGCATCAGCGCGCTCTGTTCGGCCAGGTTTGCGTCCTTGATCGTCTGTGGGTTCGCTTTGACGAGCAGCTTTGCCGCCTCTACTGGGTGGTTCTGCGCGTATTGGTAACCCTTCTGCGTTGCAGCTAGGAACTTCTTCGCCACGCCCGGGTTTGCGGTCAGGTACTTATTGCTCGATTCGATCACCGATGAGTACTGCGCCGGGAAGCCATAGTCGGTGAACTCAAAGAAGCGCATCGGCTTGCCAAGCAGCTTGGCCTGAATCCCTTCCCAGGTTGTTACAGCGATCGTGAAGTCAGCACTCCCGTTGTAGACGGCCTCGTAAGCGGTCGTGTTGAGCGTGATTGTTTTGAAAACCCCTGTGCCGCCGTCGGCCTTGATCACGTATTTGAGTTCCGGCCCCTCGTCGGGAGTGCCGAAGCCGGCGTAGGTCTTACCGTCGAGATTCTTCGGTGAGCGGATCGCGTTGTTGCCCGCCCCAACGCCAATTGCGTACTGCGTCTTGGCGATGTTGGCTAGCACCTGCGTGACGTCCTGACCCGACGCGCGCGCGTAGGCGACGCCAGCTTGATTACCAACGGCGAAGTCGGCTTTGCCGTGCGCAACGAGGGTCTCCGGCTGCGTGCTGGCGTAGGGGATGATCGTCACGTTCAGCCCCGCGTCTTTGTAATAGCCAAGCTGATCGGCGACGAAGATGCCGATGTGGTTTGTGTTCGGCGTCCAGTCGAGCGCGATGCTTACCGGCGTGCTGCCCGAGCTGGTCTGCTGCGACGAGCCACAGCCAGTGGTCATGGCGACGGCCATCGCTGCTGCGATCAAGGTGATCATCGAAACTTTGTTCAGCTGCTTCACGTTCCGCCCAATCTGCTCGTTAACCGATGACTCTAGGTGCTAGCCGTAGCGGTAAGACGTCAGACTCGCAGGCAAAACCCCGGTACGCTGACGATGCCGATGAGACAGTTAGGCAGGCTCGTTCCCGCACTCCTTGTAATCGCCCTGCTGCTGATCGTGTGGCAGCTTTACTCGACGCTCGGTGGAGTTGGCAGCGACCTGCTGCCGGCGCCAAGTCGCGTCGCCAGTGCTGGCTGGGCCGACCGCAGCTCGCTTTGGGACAACCTGCTCCCGACGGCGCGTGAAGTGGCACTTGGGTTCGCGCTCTCGCTGAGCTTCGCCTTCGTGCTTTCGATCCTGCTTGATCGCTCGCAGATGGTCCGCCGAGCCCTTACTCCTGTCTTGATCGGTAGTCAGACGCTGCCGATCATCGTGCTCGCGCCGCTCGTCGTGATCTGGTTCGGCTTTGGGCTCACTCCGAAGATCCTGCTGGTGGCGCTCGTCACATTCTTCCCGCTGCTAGTCGGTTTGCTTGAGGGCTACGCCTCGACCGCGCGCGATGCAATGACGTTGATGGAAACGATGGGCGCCGGTTGGTGGACGACTTGGCGGCTGGTTCGTTTGCCATCAGCGCTGCCGAGCTTCTTCACGGGCCTTCGCATCTCAGTTACCTACGCCGTTGTCGCCGCGATCTTCGCCGAGTACGCAGGCGCTGAGCTGGGGCTTGGGATCTACATGCAGTCGGCGAAGAACTCATTCCGAACAGATCTGGTGCTCGCTGCGGTCGTCATATGCGCGCTCTTGACGCTGGCGCTCTACGCGCTGACCTTCGCGCTCCAGCGACTCGTGATGCCTTGGTACGCGCAGTCAAGGGAGCGGCCGTCATGACGCGGATTGAGCTTGAAGGAGTAAGCAAGAGCTTCGACGGGCGCGAAGGCAAGCTCGAAGTGCTAGACGGGATTTCACTCAGCGTTCAGCAAGGAGAATTTATTTCGATCCTCGGACCGAGCGGCTGCGGCAAGTCGACGCTCTTCTCGCTGCTAACTGGGATTGAACCGGCCGACTCCGGGACGCTGCTTGCCGGCGGCGAGCCGCTCGCCGCTGGCCGTCAGCCGTTCGCATGGATGCCGCAGGACGACGTTCTCTTCCCCTGGCGCACAGTGCTCGGCAACGTTGCACTCGGCGCTGAGGTTGCTGCCGGCTGCTCGCGCAGCGAGGCCAGCGCGCGGGCGCTTGAACTGCTCCCCACATTCGGCCTCGAAGAGTTCGCTGACTCGCGCCCGTTCCAGCTCTCCGGCGGGATGCGCCAGCGCGCCGCGCTCGCCCGCACCGTCGCGCAGGGCCACGACGTGCTGCTGCTCGATGAGCCGTTCGGGGCGCTCGACGCGCTTACCCGCACCGACCTGCAGCTTTGGCTCGAGCAAATCTGGGAGCGCGAGCGCTGGACCGTCGTGCTGATCACCCACGACGTGCGCGAAGCGGTGCTGCTCTCCGACCGCGTCTACGTGCTCGGCCCGCGCCCGGCAACCGTTCGGCTAGAGCTTGAGATCCCGCTGCCGCGCCCGCGCACGCTCGAAACGCTCGCCGATCCGCAGGTCGCCGCGCTCGAGCACGAGCTGCTAACGGCACTCAATGTTGGCGCCGCGACTGCCTAGCGCGAGGCACTCAGGTATACCTGCGCTTATGAGCCCGCTCGACCAAGACCAAGTCAGCTACGAGCTTCGCGGCCAGTGCGCCGTGATCACGATCGATAGGCCGGAGCGACGCAACGCCGTTGACGGCGCCACCGCCGACGCGCTAGCCGCCGCCTACCAGCGCTGGATTGTCGACGACGAGGCGAAGGTGATGATCCTCACCGGCGCCGGCAGCGAGGCCTTCTGCGCTGGCGCTGACCTGAAAGCGATCGAAACTCTCGCGCCGCGGCTAACGGCCGAGGAAGGGCCGCTCGGCTTTACGCGGCTGACCGCCCCGAAGCCCGTGATCGCCGCGATCGAGGGCTGGTGCCTAGCGGGGGGAATGGAACTGGCGCTCTGGTGCGACCTGAGGATCGCTGCCGAATCCGCCCGCTTCGGCTTTACCGAGCGCCGCTTCGGCGTGCCGCTGATTGACGGCGGAACGCAGCGGCTGCCACGGATCGTTGGCCTTGGCCGCGCGATGGACCTTGTACTGACCGGCCGCGTGATCGATGTCGATGAGGCGAAGGAGATCGGTCTCGTCAATGAGAGCGTCGCCGACGGCTCAGCTCTGGAGCGAGCACTTGAGCTCGGCGAGCAGATCGCCGGCTTCCCCTGGGTCACGATGATCGCCGACCGCGAATCAACGCTTGAGGCG
>CAIJLJ010000087.1 GCA_903821395.1 uncultured Solirubrobacterales bacterium
ATGGTCGGCGTCGGCACCTACCTGTTTGGCTACCTTGTCGATTCGGTTGGCCTTGAAGCCGTTCTGATCGGCTCAGGTGTTGTGCTGCTGGTCTACTCGGTGGCGCTGCTCTCGCGGCCACTGCCTCTGCCAAGCGGTGATGATCCCTCGCGATCTCCTCTGGGCGAGACGTAGCCGGCGGCTAGGTCGTTTTCGGCTGACCAAGATCTGGGCCGCGCTGGCGTGCATACAGCCAAAGTCCAAGCGGCAGCGTGACTAGGCCAACCAGCGCCATCGAGGTGCCTATTCCAAGCAGGTCGAAGAGGTAACCGACTGCGAACGCGCCGACGCCACCACCGACTCGCACGGTGGTGAAAAAGAGGCCAACCATGCGCCCTTGAATCTGTTCTGGAACGTAGAGCTGCAAGGCGTCGACGGAACCGAGGTAGATCATCTCGGCAGCAACACCAAGGATTACGAGCAGGACGATCGTCGTCGCCAGCGTGTTCGTCAAACCCATCGCAACCGCCGTAAGCGACCCGAGCACGATGCCGCTACTGATTACCCGCTCGGCGGAACGCCCATTTGTTACGTAGCGGCGCAGCGGCGGGTTGCCAATTATCGAGCCGCTGACGAAGGCCGCAGACAGAATCCCCACAAGCGTTGCATTCGGACTGTGCTGAGCCGCGATAGCCGGGAGCAGCTCTGAGATTGGGTAGACGATCGCGTAGAAGGCCAAACAGGTTATGAAGACGGTCTGCACCAGTCGAAGCGGCCAGCCTTTTCGCAAGCCGTCTCGGATCGTAAAACGCTCCCCCGGCGAGGCTGCCAGCGGTGGCTCCTGTACCCGCTTCGCTCTTGCGAGCGCTACAGCGAACACAGCGAACGAGAAAGCGTTAAAAGCAAACGCGTACCCCACACCGAGCCGGTCGGTCACGACGCCACCGAGCAAAACGCCGCCGAACTGAGCGAAGTGATAGGCAGCTGACAGATCAGAGAAGACCTTGCGGCCCATATCCGTAGGGGCGACGCGTGGAAGAAAAACCTGCACCATCGGCTGGCCCAGCGATGAGGGAATCGAACCGCAAAAGACGATTAGGAAGATCAGTGGCACGGTTAGCGAACCGTTGAAAGCGAGAATCGCCATCACCGCAGCCGGGATTACCTGTACGAGCTGAAGCAGCGCAGCCATTCGGCGGACCGCGAAGCGATCTGTCAGGACCCCTCCGAGCGGGGATCCGACGAGGCTCGACGCCAACGCCACAACGCTCAGAAGTCCTACGTTGAGAGCGCTGCCACTTAGGTGGTAAACGAGCCAACCTGCAGCAACGATCTGAACCGAGTTGCCAAGTGTGTTTAGCGACCGCGCGAGCAGCACCCTGCGGAAGCTGAGATACGCCATTGGCCCACCGGTTAAGCGCTTGAAATTGATGATTTTGAATCCTACGCAGCGCGATGCAGCTTCTAAGTACTGTCTCTAAGCGATGCTAGCTTCGGCTTCAGCAGCCGGATTCTGCTTAGCCCATTCGATGATCTTGGCCGACTCGTCAAAACCCGTGCCGTCGTCGAACTCGATCGCTGGGACCCAAGTGCGGCCGGTGACGGCCTTGACCTGGCGACGCTTTGGCTGCACCGCTAGCGGCAGCGGGCCGAGGCCATAGACCTTCACCACCTCAGGGTCGTAGCCAGCATCGAACAGCGCTTGGTGGGCCTCGCCGCAGGGGTGGGCGTGGCCGAAGAACTTCTGCGTCCAAGCGCCGTAGCAGACGTAGAGCTTCATCCGATAAGCGCTTTCACGCGCTCGGCAACAGCCTGCGGGGTGATGCCGAGCTTCTCGAGCACCTCGTCGCCTGGAGCTGAGGCGCCAAAGCGATCGATCGCTACCGACGCGTCAACCCAGCGCTGCCAGCCCATCG
>CAIJLJ010000088.1 GCA_903821395.1 uncultured Solirubrobacterales bacterium
CTCGCGCGTCTCCTCGTCGCCAACGCCAAGCTCGGCGAGCAGCTTCTTGTGGCGGCCGCGGGCTTCGTACTCCATGTCCATGAGCGCGTCGAGCGCGACGAATGAGCCGTCGGGGAGGCGGCCGATCGGGTTGATCTCAGCCAAAGTCATGTCGTAATCGATGAAGAGCTGGGCCAGTTTCGTGACGATCGGGACGAGCTTGTTTAGCTCCGAGCCGGTTACACCGGTCGAGGCGATCACTTCCTTGGCCTCAAAGCCGGTCAGCGGGCGCAGGTTTGAGATGTGCCGACGGCCGACCTTGTCGGGCTGCTCCTCGGCGACCTGCTCGATGTCAATTCCACCGACCGGGCTGAAGATGATCACCGGCTGCTTCGCGGTGCCATCCCAAACGACGCCGGCGTAGTACTCCTGCTCGACCTCTGCCTTTGTGTCAACGAGCACGCCGCGTGGCATCTGGCCGCCGATTTCGATCTTCAGAACGTCGACGGTGTGCGCTGCGGCCTCGTCGGGCGTGTCGGCGAACTGCACGCCGCCAGCCTTCATCCGGCCACCGCTGAGGACCTGGCTCTTGACAACGCTCGGCCCGTCGATCTTCTCGGCGGCGGCCTTCGCCTCCTCCGGGGTGGTTGCGAAACCAAACTCGGTGACAGGGATTCCGGCGCGGCGAACGATCTCGCGGGCCTCGTATTCATAAAAGCGCATTGGCGGCGCCGGACTCTACCGGCTACGCTGCGGCCGTGTCTGCCGGGAGAAGAGAAGTTCACCTGCTGTTGGGGGTGGCAATCGCTCTGGCGCTAATCGCGGGAGCCTGCGACGGCCTCACTTACCTTGCGCTCGATGGACTCTTCGTCGCAAACCAGACCGGCAACACGGTCCTGCTTGGGTTAGCGATCGCCCGCGGCGATGGCTTCGCCACGCTCGAATATCTAATCGCGATTGCCGCCTTTATCGGTGGTCTTGCGGCGGCCGCGCTGCTGATCGAGCGGCTCACAAAGAGAGGTGTGCGGCGCGTGCTATCGGTCGCGCTTGCGTGCGAGGCGCTGCTGATTGGGCTCGGCGCGTTGATCATCGAGATTGCTGGGGGCAGGCTCGCCGGCGGCACGTCCGAGTTGCTCGCGGGTGCGTCGCTCGCCGTGGCGATGGGCATGCAGACCAGCGCCCTACAGAAAGTTGGCTCGTGGGCAATCCGCACGACATTCGTGACCGGCCTCTTAACCGACGGAACACTCGATCTCGTTGCGCGCGGCCTCGACGCTGCAGGCAGCTCGCCCAGCTCGGGCGTAATTCCAAAAGAGCGGCCGCTGAGCATCGTTGTGCTCAGCTTCAGCCTCGTTGCTGCTTACGCGGTGGGCGCGCTGATCGCCGGCCTGCTCTTCAAATGGCACGGCGGGACGATGCTCTTCGCCGTCGCCACTTTCAGCTTGCTGCTAGCGCTTGTTACAGCCCGTATGAGGCTGCCAGCTCCGGATCGTCGGCCGACACCATCCGTGCCAGATCAACCATGACCTTGCACTGCTTCCAAGTGGCGTCGTCCTGCATCTTGCCGTCGATCATGTGAACGCCGCGCCCGTCGGGGATCGCTTCGATCACCTTCAGCGCGAACTTCACTTCGTCGGGATCTGGCGAGAAGACCTTCTTCGCAATGTCGATCTGAACCGGGTGCAGCGACCAAGAGCCGACGCAGCCCATCAGGAAGGCTGAGCGGAACTGTGCCTCGCAGCCGACTACGTCCTTGATGTCACCGAACGGTCCGTAGAAGGGGAGGATGCCGGCGCTGGCGCAGGCGTCAACCATGCGGGCGATCGAGTAATGCCAAAGATCCTGCTGCGCGCTTGGGCGCTGCTCGTCTGGATCGTCGGTCTGGGGGTCTTCGATCACGCGGTAGCCGGGGTGGCCACCGCCGACGCGGGTTGTCTTCATCCGCCGTGAGGCGGCGAGGTCGGCCGGACCAAAGCTCATTCCCTGCATCCTTGGGCTGGCGTAAGCGATCTCCTCAACGTTCGCTACGCCGAGCGCCGTCTCAAGCAGGGCATGGATCAAGATTGGCCGCTTGATGCCAGCCTTCGCTTCAAGCTGGGCGAGCAGGCGGTCTACGTAATGAATGTCCCAGGCGCCCTCAACCTTCGGCACCATGATCACGTCGAGCTTGTCGCCGATCTCGGTAACGAGCGTTGTGATGTCGTCGAGCACCCAAGGCGACTCAAGCGAGTTGATCCGCGTCCAGAGCTGAGTTGAGCCAAGGTCGATGTTCTTGCCGATCTCGACGAGGCCGGC
>CAIJLJ010000089.1 GCA_903821395.1 uncultured Solirubrobacterales bacterium
GCCGACGGTGCCCGGCAGGTAGCTGCGCTTGACGACCCCGTCGGCGAGCTGATTGAGCAGCGCGAGCTTGCGAATGGCCTCCGGCTGCGCAAGCTGCGTGTCCCACTCGGCGTTGTCGCGGTTGTCTACGAGGCGCGGCCGAACGTGACGATCGATGCTTCGGCGCTATGCCTTAAGGCGGGGAATGCCTGCCTGCTGCGCGGCTCCGGTTCGGCTGAGCATTCGAACTCGATGATGGTTGAGATCGCGGCCGACGCAGCCGAGTCGGTTGGCCTGCCGCGCGCAGTGATCACGCTCGTTGGCGGCGGCCGCGACCAGCTCGCTGAGCTCGCCACGCAGCAGGGCGTCGTTGACTTGATCGTTCCGCGCGGCGGCGAAGGGCTGAAAGCGGCGCTCGAGCAGGTCGCAACGATTCCCGTTCTCTATGCGGCGTCAGGCAACTGCCATGTCTACGTTGACCGCGACGCCGACCTGCATAAGGCTGCAGCGATCGCGCTCAACGCGAAGGTTCAAAGGCCCGGCGTCTGCAACGCGGCCGAGACGCTCTTGGTCCACCGCGATATGGCAGCTGAGTTCATCCCCGAGATCGTTGATCGGATGGTTGAAGCTGGGGTTGAAGTGCGTGCGGACGTCGCTACGCAGGAGTTTGCCGGGGTCGAACGCGCGCGAGTGCTCGTTGACGCGAGCGAAGAAGACTGGGGTACGGAGTTCCTGGGTCTGATTCTTGCGATCAAGGTTGTGGACTCGCTGGACGACGCAATTGGCCACATCACTCGCTACGGCAGCGGCCATTCCGAGGCGATCGTAAGTGGCGACGACGCCGCAGCGCTGGCATTCGAACTCGGAGTTGACGCGGCCTGCGTCTACGTAAACGCTTCTACCCGCTTCACCGACGGGGCCGAGTTCGGAATGGGAGCGGAGATCGGTAACTCGACGCAGAAGCTTCACGCGCGTGGGCCGATTGGGCTGCGGGAGCTGTGCACCTTCAAGTATGTGATTAGTGGCGACGGGCACGTGCGCGGATGAGCAGCGTTGGCCTGCTCGGGGGGAGCTTCAACCCACCGCATCTCGGGCACCTGATCTGTGCGCAGGAGGCCAGCGAGCAACTAAAGCTCGACCGCGTGATTTTTGTTCCACTGCACACGCCGACCAACTATCAGCTGCCGGCTGACCCCGGGCCGCAGGCACGCCTCACGCTCTGCGAAGCTGCCGTCAATGGGAATAGTCGACTAGCCGTGAGCGCGATCGAAGTTGAGCGCGGTGGAACGACCTACAGCATCGACACGCTGCGCAGCTGGCGTGACACCAACCCGGGCGACGAGCTCACGTTGATAGTCGGCAACGATGTCGCCGCCGAGTTCTCCTCCTGGCGCGAGCCAGCCGAAGTGCTTGAGCTGGCAAGGCTGGCTGTGGTCTCGCGCGAGGGTGAGTCGGAGATGCTCCAAGCCGAAGAGCTGAGCGCCGGTTACCCTGGCAGCGATGTCACCGCGGTCACGATGACACGCGTCGACATCTCCTCGACGCTAGTGCGCGAACGTATTGCAGCAGGCCGCTCGATTGAGTATCTAGTGGCAAGTGGGGTTGCCAGCGTGATTGAAAGCGAAGGCTGGTACCGATGAGCGCCGCCGCCAAGCCGATGACGACGGCCGAGATGATCGATCTGATCACCGATTACGCGCAGGGCCCAAAGGCCGTGGACCTAGTTGTGTTGGACCTCAGTGGCGCCTCGGCGTTCACCGACGCGTTTGTGATCGCGACCGGCCGTAGCGACCGCCAAGTCAAGGCGATCCACGACGCAATTCATCAGGGGATGAAGAACGAGCACGCGATGCTGCCGAGTCACGTCGAAGGATTGGCTGAGGCCAGTTGGGTTCTGCTCGATTACGGCGACGTCGTTGTGCACGTGTTCACTCCGGCTACGCGCGAGTACTACCGGCTGGAGACGCTCTGGGGCGAGGTGCCACGACGCACGATCGCCAGCGGCGAACCCGAGCCCACCGAGGACTCAGCGGATGACGACGCTACGGCCTGAAGACTTCGCAACGACGCCCGACTGGCCCAAGCCGGGAATTCTCTTTTGCGACATCGGTCCAGTGATGCGCAACGCAGAGCTGCTCGCTAAAACAACGGCCGAATTGATCGGCGCCTCACGTGAGCTAGTAGGCGAGGTGGACTACGTTGTCGCCCCCGAAGCGAGGGGGTTTCTTTTCGGCCCGGCGCTGGCGGTCGCCCTGAGCGCCGGCTTCATCCCGGCCCGCAAGCCCGACAAACTCCCGCCAGCCACCAGCTCGGCCGAGTACCAGCTCGAATACGGCGTCGAGCAGCTCCACATCCACGACCACGAGCTAGACGGCGCTCGCGTTCTTATCCACGATGATCTGCTTGCCACCGGCGGCACAGCGGGGGCCTTGGTTGAGCTAATGGTGCGCGCCGGCGCTGAGCCGGTCGGCGCCTCGTTCGTCAGCGAGATCACTGCGCTCGGTGGACGTAAGGCACTTGGTGAGCTACCCGTGACGACGCTCGTGGCCTTCGCGTAGCTCGGCTCGAACTCCGCGCGATCAAGAGCAGTCTGCTGAGCATCGCTGCTCGTGCTCGTCTTTCAATGGAGCTGAGGGGGCTCGAACCCCTGACCTCCGCCATGCCATGGCGGCGCTCTCCCAGCTGAGCTACAGCCCCAAGTGAGGCGTCAGTGTAGCGACGAGCGGCTAGCGGCCGCTGCCTGCGGCGGCGAGTAATCTAGCCCCGAAGCTATGAGCGACCACAAATACGATCCACAGGAGATAGAACCGCGCTGGCAGCAGCTGTGGGAGGACGAAGGCACCTGGCAGGTAGCTAACCCGGTTCCCGGCGAGGAAAGCGACTCAGAGAATGAGTACGTGCTCGAGATGCTTCCGTACCCGAGCGGCGAACCGCACATCGGCCACCTCAAGGTCTATTCGGTCGGTGACGCGGTTGCGCACTTCAAGCGGCGCAATGGAAAGCGTGTGCTCCATCCAATGGGCTACGACGCTTTTGGCCTGCCGGCCGAGAACCACGCGATCAAGACCGGTCAAGCGCCGCGCATCTCGACAGAGGCAGCGATTGCCGAGTTCCAGCGCCAGTTCCGCCGCTGGGGCATCTCGATCGATTGGTCGCGCGAGCTGGCGACTTGCGAGCCCGACTATTACCGCTGGACGCAGTGGATCTTCAACGAGCTTTTCAAGGCGGGCCTCGCCTACCGTCAGCAGGCGCACGTCAACTGGTGCCCGAGCGACCAGACCGTGCTCGCCAACGAGCAGGTCGTTGATGGCTGCTGTGAGCGCTGCGGCGCCGAGGTCGAGGTGCGAGAGCTCGAGCAATGGTTCCTGAAGATCACCGCTTACGCCGATCGGCTACTCGAGGACTTGGAGACCGTTGATTGGCCGGAGAACGTGAAGACGATGCAGCGCAACTGGATCGGCCGCTCCGAAGGGGCTGAGGTTGTATTCACCTGCGACGAGCTGGGAACCGAGTACCCGGTCTTCACTACGCGGCCCGACACGCTCTTCGGCGCGACCTTCTTCGTTCTCGCCCCTGAACACCCTGATGTGCTGCGTCTTGCCGAAGGAACAGGCAACGAGCAGGCCGTCGCTGAGTACGTGAAGGAGGCGCTGGCGCGCGGCTCCGACCTGCGCGGCGCGGCGGAGCGCGAGAAGACAGGCGTTGCGCTCGGTCGCACGGTCACAAACCCCGTCAACGGCGAGCAGATCCCCGTTTTCGTGGCTGACTACGTGCTGATGGAGTACGGAACTGGGGCGATCATGGCCGTACCGGGCCACGACGAGCGCGACTACGCCTTCGCTAAGGCGTTTGATTTACCAATCCGCCGCGTGATCGAAGGCGACAACCCTGATGGCGACGCGGACGGGCTGCCGTACGCAGGAGACGGAGTGCTCGTCAACAGCGCGCCGCAGTTCGACGGGCAGCCGAACCGCGAAGCGCTCAAAGAGATCGTCGTTTGGCTCGAGAGCGAAGGGAAGGGCAAGCTGGCCGTCAACTACCGCCTGCGCGACTGGCTGATTAGCCGCCAGCGCTACTGGGGCTGCCCAATCCCGATCGTGCGCTGCCCAGAGTGCGGAATCGTTCCAGTCCCCAACGACCAGCTGCCGGTGATGCTGCCGGTGATCGAGGACTACGCGCCGCAGGGCCAGTCGCCGCTCGCCGCTGCGACCGACTGGGTCAATACCGAATGCCCGAACTGCGGCGGCCCAGCCGAGCGTGAGACCGACACGATGGACACCTTCGTTGATTCGTCCTGGTACTTCCTGCGCTACTGCGACGCGTCGAACGACGAGGCGGCCTGGGACCCGGCGATTCTGCGCGAGTGGATGCCGGTCGATCAGTACATCGGAGGCGTCGAGCACGCCATTCTCCACTTGCTCTACGCCCGCTTCTTCTGCAAAGCGCTCGCAGATCTCGGCCACCTTGATGTCGATGAGCCATTCGCGCGGCTCTTCACGCAGGGAATGATCACGCGCGACGGGGCGAAGATGTCGAAGTCGCGCGGCAATGTCGTCTCGCCGAAGGCGATCGTTGACCGCTACGGAGCCGATAGCGCCCGCGCCTACATTCTCTTCATTGGCGCCCCTGATCAGGACGCCGACTGGTCGGATGAGGGCGTGGAGGGTGTTCACCGCTTCCTCTCGCGGCTCTGGCGGCTAAGCGCGGAGGTAGCTGACCACGACGCCGCTGGGGCGCCTGTGGGCGACGAGGCAGCCAATACAGAGCTGATCCGCAAAGCAAACTGGGCGATCGAGAAGGTCACCGGCGACATGGACCGGCGCTTCGCCTTCAATACAGCGATTGCTGCGGTGATGGAGCTGGTCAACGAGGTGTCGCGCCTGCGCGACAGTGCGGGATTGGACGCGCAGCGCTTCGCGCTCGAGACGGCATCCTCTCTCTGCTTCCCGTTCGCGCCTCACGTCACGACCGACGCTTACCACTTGCTCACCGGCGAGCGACTTTGGGAGCAGCCGTGGCCGACGGCCGATGCGGCGACACTGGAGCGCGACACATACGAGCTGGTTTGCCAAGTCAATGGCAAACTGCGCGACAGGGTGGAAGTTGCGAGCGACGCTAGTAAAGAGCAGCTCGAAGCTGCAGCCATGGCAGCGCCGAACGTACAGGTCCACCTTGATGGCCGCGAACCGAACAAAGTGATCGTCGTGCCGGGCAAGCTTGTCAACATCGTCGTTGGCTAAAGGTTCGTTGCGCTCCGGTGGAGTCGCTGCGTAACGGACTGCGGCTAGAGCTGTTACGCGGCGCTTCGTAACGTCGCGCTCGTGCACCCGCTTCCACGACCGGTCCTGATTTCTGCTGGCGTTGTTGCCGTCATCGCGGTGGCGTTCGCGGGCCGCTCGCTCGCGGGTGGTTCATCGGCGACCTCTACGCCTGCTTCTTCGTATACCGGCCACACGTATACGCCGACACCCGCGGCAGCAGGGATTGTCCAGCGCAGCGATCAGCGCCCAGTTGTCCATGTCGCTGGCGCCGTCCGTCGCCCAGGGGTCTATCGCCTCGGGCCGAACGCCCGCGTACGCGACGCTGTGCTGCGCGCAGGCGGTGCTACCAATGACGGCGACGCGAACGGGATTAACCTCGCAGCAAAACTAAGCGACGGGCAGCAGGTCATCGTTCCACTTAAGGCGGAGAGCGTCGCAGCTGGAGCCGCGGTGCCGGCGGGATCGGCGCCCGGTTCAAACGCGCCGGTGAGCCTTGGCAGCGCAACTGTCGATCAGCTTGATGCGCTCGATGGTGTCGGCCCCGCGACGGCGCAGAAGATCATCCAATGGCGGACCGAACACGGCGGTTTCAGTAGCGTCGACGATCTCGGCGAGGTACCAGGGATCGGGCCAAAGAAGCTTGAGTCGCTGCGCCCGCAGGTAACTCCTTGAGTGGGGTTGGGCAGGCACTTCGCGGTCACTCGCGGCAGGTGCTCCTCGGTGCGCTTGTGAGCGGCCTTGCGCTCGGTTGGCGCTCCCAGCTTTTCTTCCTGTGCCTCTTGGCTCTCGCTGCGTTGGTGATCGGGCTCGCCCCGCTCCCCGCGCGAGTCGGCGTAGCTCTGCTCGCCGTGATCGTGGTGGGCTCTCTTGTAGGCGGTGCTCGCGTCGCGGCGCTCGAGCGGTCACAGCTTGGTCCGGCAATCGGACACGCGGCCCGTGGTCGCCTGACTTTCACGCAGGCGCCACGCGCGAGCCATTACGGATGGTCGGCGAGCGCGAAGATCGGTGATGACGCGGTCTGGGCTCAAGGCGACGGGAGGCCGCCGCCGCTGCCCGTCGGCGGGACTGCCCGCTTCGCCGGGTCGCTGCGCCCGTTGACCGGCCGCGATCACTGGCTCGCCGTACAGCACGTGCGCGCGGTCTTGCGAGTCCGCTCGCTATCGCCGCTTCAGGGCGAGCGGGGAGGATTGGTTGGATTCGTCGACAAGGCCCGTGGTCGTGCGACTGCTGCGCTCAGCGCCGAATTGCCCGCTACGGAAGCGAGCCTTCTGCGCGGCATGACTCTGGGCGACGACAGCGCCATGTCAACCGAGCTGCGTGACGCGATGCGGCGGTCAGGACTCGGCCACCTAGTTGCCGCTTCAGGTTCGAATGTCGCGTTACTGATCGTGCTCGTGCTCTTGGTCGGCGCGGCGTTTGCTGCGCCGCGGTCGTTGCGCCTTTGCGCCGCCGTGCTTGCCGTCGCCTTCTACGTGCCGTTGGCCGGAAGCGGGGCTTCGATTCAGCGCGCCGGCGTTATGGGGATCGCTGGCCTAGTTGCGGCGATGGCTTCACGGCCGCAGTCGCGTTGGTACGCGCTCCTGTTGGCAGCTGCGGTCACGCTGGCGGCAGATCCCATGGTGTGCGAGCAGCCCGGCTGGCAGCTGAGCTTCGCAGCGGTTGCCGCGATTGGGCTTTTTGCTGCGCCGCTGCGCAAGCTCGTCGAGGTGCGTGGCCTGAGCCCGATGATTAGTGAACCGTTGGCACTGACAGCCGCCGCTACGCTCGGCAGTGCGCCGGTTGCGGCTGCTGCCTTTGGCACCCTTTCGCTGGTTTCGATCCCTGCAAACCTCGCCACAGCATTCGTCGTTGCGCCGGTCACCTGGGTTGGGATGGTGGCAGCGCTCGTGGGGCAGTTCTCTACCGCTCTCGCGACCTCATTGACGTGGTTCGCATATTGGCCGCTTGCGGCAATCGTCGCGATTGCGCGCTTCGCTGCGGCGCTGCCGGCGGCCCAAATTCGGGCTAGCGGGCTTGCAGTCACGGTTGCGTCCGCTATCGCGGTGGCGCTGGTCTGGTGCGTAACGCAGAAGCGCCACCGCCTTCTAGCTGTCGGAACAGTTGCTGTGCTCACCGTGGGCTCAGCGGCGATGCTGACA
>CAIJLJ010000090.1 GCA_903821395.1 uncultured Solirubrobacterales bacterium
TCTTTACCAGGAGCAGGCGATGCAGATCGCCACTCAGCTCGCTGGCTTCAGCGGCGCAAAGGCCGACGACCTGCGTAAAGCGATCGGCAAGAAAGACCGCAAGGCGATGGGCAAGTTGGAGCCAGAGTTCCGTGAGGGGTGTAAGGCCTCGAACACTGAAGCCCACGTGATCGACTGGATGTGGACGACAAACGAGAAATCCGCCGACTACTCGTTCAACCGTTCGCACGCTGCTTGTTACGCCCTGATCGCTTACCGCACGGCTTGGCTGAAGGCCAACTATCCAGCGGAGTACATGGCGGCATTGATCTCTTCGGTAATGGACACGAAGGACAAGGTGCCGATCTTCATCAACCGCTGCGAGGAGATGGGGATCGAGATCCTCCCGCCCGACGTCAACCTCTCCGATCACGCTTTCGTCGTGGACAACGGCGCAATCCGCTTTGGCCTTGACGCCGTAAAGGGCGTTGGCTACCAGGCTGTCGAGGCGATCAAAGAGAGCCGCGAGCGTGACGGCGACTTCGGTTCGCTCTGGGATTTCTGTGAGCGCGTCGATGGTCGACTCGTAAACAAGCGCGCGCTCGAGGCGCTGATCAAGTGCGGCGCGTTCGGCTCGACCGGCGCGACGCGCCAAGGCATGATGCACGTGCTCGAACAGGCGCAGGCCGCGGGGCAGCAGGCGCAGACCGACGCTCAGATCGGGCAAGCCTCAATCTTCGATGAGGTAGGTGAGTCAGACTCGGTGGTGGCAGGGCGAGTCCACCCGCCAATCTCGGGCGCGGAGTACGACGAGCGCGAATTGCTCGCTGCTGAGAAGGAGGCGATCGGGTGCTTCCTTTCAACCCATCCGCTCAAGGAGGTCCGCGGTGCCCTGCTGGGTGCCTCAGACTGCTCGCTCGCGGCTCTCGCCGATCGCCGCGACGGCGATTCGGTCACGGTCGGCGGAATCATCACGGCGGCTCGAAAGATCCGCACTAAGAAGGGCGACCAGATGATGTTCGCAACGCTCAATGACCTCGAAACCGACATTGAGCTAGTGATCTTTGGCAAGACGCTTGAGCAGTACGGCGGAGCGCTCGGCATTGACGAGATCGTGCTCGTGAAGGGTCGCGTCGACCACAAAGACCGCAGCAAGATCTGCGTCGTCGCTCAATCGGTCGAACGGTTCGAGCCGAGCGCAGCTCAACTCGAGAAAGCCGCTGCTGCGGAAGCGCAGGCGGCGCTCGGGCCTCAGCCAATCCACCTGAAGGTCGATGCGACTGAAACCGGCCTGCTCGCGAGCGTTATTGACGAGCTCAAGCACATCCTCGGTAACCACAGCGGTGAACACGAGGTCGTTCTCGACATCACGACCTCCGGTGGCGGGCGCAGTCTTAAGTTCGGCGAGCAATACCGCGTCGAGCCGACTCCGAGCCTGCGCGCGGAGCTTGAACACGTCCTTGGGCCCGCGGCGATGCGCGGCGCCACCCAAGCAGCTTAAGCGCGCTCGCTCAAGCCTCGTTCGCGTAGCGCGACGGCCTCAGCGACCTGCTTCTTCGTCGGGCCCTTCTTCTCGGGTCCGGGGGTTTCGAGCACGCAAGGCAGTTCGGCGAAGCGGGGCTCGGAGAGAAAGACGGCGCAGCCATCGGCGCCCAGCTCTCCGGCGCCAAGGTCGGCGTGGCGGTCCCGGTTGGAGCCGAACTCCATCATTGAGTCGTTGCAGTGAAGAGAACCGATACGCCGCTTGCCGGTTGCTGCGATGCAGTCGTTAATCGCTGCGGTAAGCGAAGACTGATCGCGGATTTCGATCCCCGACGCCAGCATGTGGCACGAGTCAAGGCAGATCCCTAGCCGATCGTCACCGCCGGCGGCCTCAATCAGCGCACCGAGCTCGTCGAACGAGCGGCCGAGCGTGCCGCCGGCCCCGGCTGTGTTCTCCAAGTGAAGTGAGCAGCCTTCGCTCTCGGCGAGCGCCTCGGCGATCGTCGCGCCGGCGCGTTCGATCGCCTGTCCAACGTCGCCGCCTTTGGCTGAACCAGGGTGAAGAACGACGGCGGTGGCGCCGAGGGCTTCGCCCGCATTGAGTGAGGCTGTGAGCGACGTCAGTGTTTTGGCACGGATATCTGGATCTTCGCTGGCGGCGTTGAGCAGATAGACGGCGTGAATAAGCAGAGCGTCGACGTCACTCTGCGCCATCGCCTCGCGAAACTCTTCTACCTGCTCGTCGCTGTAGATCGTCGGTTTCCAAGCGCGCGGGTTCTGATTGAAGATCTGAATCGATCGCGCGCCGAGCGCTTCGCCGCGCTCGATCGCCTTTGCCGGGCCGCCGGCGGGGGAGACGTGGGCGCCGATCAGCACTGTGTCGCGCAGCTATTTGGAGTGTCCATCACTAGATTCCTATCGCTATGCGCGTTCGCTTTGCTCCCAGCCCTACCGGTCAGCTTCACATCGGCGGCGCTCGCACCGCGCTTTACAACTGGCTCGCGGCGCGCCACGCTGGGGGAACATTTGTTCTGCGGATCGAAGACACCGACCGCGAACGCTCAACACCGGAGAACACTGCGCAGATCCTCGAAGCGCTCGAATGGCTCGACCTCGACTGGGACGAAGGCCCGTTCTCGCAGGCAGACAACGAGCCGCGCCACCGCGCCGTGGTCGCACAGCTGCTGGCCGACGGGCGCGCCTATCGCACGAACGCAACGGCTGACGACGTCCGGGTTTGGAAGGACGAGCACGGCGACGACCGCGGCTTCCGCGGCACCGCCGAGGACGAAGGCGCGGTGCGTTTGAGGGTGCCAGACAGCGGTGAAACCGTCATCGAGGACTTGATCCGCGGTACAACCACGTTCCAAAACATTCACCTCGACGACCCGGTTATCGCCCGCGCCGACGGAAGCCCGCTTTACAACCTCGCCGTTGCAGTCGATGACCTCGACGCTGGCATCACTGACGTGATTCGCGGCGTCGATCACCTCTCCAACACGCAAAAGCAGGTGCTGGTGCTTGAGGCGATGGGCGAGAAACCGCCGCGCTACGCCCATCTCTCGCTGCTTCATGGTCCGGATGGCAAGAAGCTCTCAAAGCGGCACGGCGCTGAGTCGGTGCAAGACCTCCGCGACAAGGGCTATCTGCCGGAGGCTGTTCGCAACTACTTGGCTCTGCTTGGCTGGGGCGACGCTGACGACGAGACGCTGATTTCCACCAGCGAGCTGGTGAAGCGGTTCGATTTTGCGACTGTCACACAGGCTCCGGCGCAGTTCGACGAAGCAAAGCTGCGTTGGATCAACGGCCGTTACCTCCACGAGCTGAGCCAAGACGAACTCACGGCGCGGGTGGAGGCGTTTGTCGGTCGCGATGGCCTCGGCCCGGCGGTTGCGATCGCTGGCGAGAAGATCCAGACGCTTGCCGAGTTCTGGCCACTCTGTGGCTTCATTTGGGATGGTCCTGGCGACGATCCCAAGGCGCGCGAGAAGTGGTTAGGCGCCGCGAATGCAGAGGCGTTGACTGCCGCTCGTGATTCGCTCGCTGCGCTCGATGACTGGAACCACGAGGCAATCGAGGCGGCGCTCCGTAGCGTCGTGGAGGCGCTTGACGTCAAGCCGAACGCCGTCTTCCAGCCGGTTCGCGTTGCCTTGGCAGGGACGACCGTCTCCCCGGGCATTTTCGAAACGCTTGCGCTTCTCGGCCGCGACGAGTCGCTCAAGCGCCTTGACGACGCCACCTGATCAAGAGATAAGCGATCAGCACGCCAGTTGAGTCAATGAGAACGTCGACTGGACTGCCGTGGCGCCCGTGGACCGATAGCTGGTGAATCTCGTCGCTGACAGCCCATGCGACGGCGATCACAGCAGCGGCGGCGGGCCAGCGCCAATCAAAGGCGCGCCACCAGAGTCCGAAAAGGAGGCCGTATTCGGTCGCATGGATGATCTTTCGTCCCACAAGATCGATCGTGCCGAGCCCTGAGTTGAGATCGGGCTGTGCGCTAAAAAAGTAGATCACGCCCATCAGTGCGAGCGCCGGCCCGAACCGGGAGATGTAATTCCTTGCTTCCGTCGCGCTCATTGATGTGGAAGGGTAGGGGGGTGATTTCGATTACCAGCAAGTCGCCGTACGCCGTATCGGCCCTCACCGAACTGGCGCGCAGCCCCGATCACCCGGTTCCGGTCGGCGAGATCGCCCGCCGGCGCGAAATCCCTTCCCAATTCTTAGAGCAGCTCGTTGCAACGCTCCGCCGTGGTGGTGTGCTCCGCTCACAACGGGGCGTAAAGGGTGGATACACGCTCGCCCGCGCGGCAGACGAAATCACGGTGCTCGAGATCGTTGAGCTGCTTGATGGGCCGCTCAACGCAGAAGGAAGCGACGTCTTTGCAGACTCCGCGGCCGCTGCGCGATCGGTACTGGCGTCAACGACGATCGCCGACTGCCTTGCGCGCGAGCAAAGCGCCGGCGGCGGCCCGATGTACTACATCTAAAACGGGGTCAACGGGGGTCGGCGTTTCCAGTCGTCATGCCTCGACGGACAAGCGTGCACCAACTATCGCGGCGGTGGCGATACCCAGCCGCCGGCATCAGCGCTAGCGGCTAGTTGCTCCCCTCGTATGGCCCCCGCCTTCGCGGCCATGGAACCCAACATCATCGTCGGTCCCTGCTGAGCGTCACAGATCGCCTTCACGCTGGTCTAAAGGTCGATGTTCTTCAATTTCGGCACGACATCCAGGCGCGCGAAGACGGGCGAACGGTGCCATAACTGCGACCGGCCGGCGCCTGCGCCTGGTTCCTATCAGTATGGATTTTGGGCGCGGACTCGGCGGCCAGGCGACGCTGACCTAGTCGAGTGCCCAGCATGCGCGCGCACAGCCGATGACGAGGCGGACCGCCGCGGCGCGTAGCCGAAAGACCTCCACCGCCGAAGAGCGCATCGTTAGACTTCGGGAATCGTGTCAATCCCGATCAACATTGCGGAGCTTGTAGGTAATACACCCGTCGTCGAAATGACGCCGCTGCTCGGTGCCGACGGCGCTGCGGGAGCTCGGCTGTTCGCAAAGCTCGAGGCTTTCAACCCAGGCGGCTCGGTCAAGGATCGAATCGGTGTCGCAATGATCGACGCAGCTGAGCGCGACGGACTGATCGAGCCCGGTAAGACCACGATCGTCGAAGCGACCTCAGGCAACACGGGGATCGCATTGGCGTTCGTCTGCGCGGCAAAGGGCTACGAACTGCAGGTCTTTCTTCCGCAGGGAATGAGCCGCGAGCGCGAGGCGCTGCTTCGGATGTACGGGGCGAAGGTCGAAGTCGTCGAGTCGATGGGTGGAATGAGCGAGGCAGTTAATGCGGCACGCGCGATGGCGCTGGACGATGATGCCTTCCTGCCCGATCAGTTCTCTAACCCCGCAAACCCCGAAGCGCACCGGCTTGGGACCGGCCCCGAGCTGCTTGCGGCGCTCGACAGCCAGGTCGACATCTTTGTTGCTGGCGTCGGCACCGGTGGGACAATCACCGGCGCCGGGGAGGCAATCAAGGCCGTCAATCCGAAGGCGAAGGTGATCGCAGTCGAACCCCAGAGCTCCGCAGTTCTTTCTGGCCGCCCGGCTGGCGTCCACCGGATCCAGGGGATAGGAGCTGGTTTCGTACCGGCCGTTCTGAACCGTGAGCTGATCGACGAGGTGATCGCGATCCCAGACGAAGTCGCGATCGCAACTGCGCGCGCGGCCGCTTCTCAATGCGGCGTGTTAGCGGGGCTTTCGTGCGGCGCTGCACTCGCGGGAGCGATCGAAGTTGCCGGGCGCGCGGAGTCAAAAGGTGCGCGCATCGCGGTAGTTCTGCCAGATTCGGGCGAGCGCTACATCTCGGCGCCATATTTCGCCCCTGCTGCCTGAGCGGCCGTCGCTAGGCTAGTTGCTGTGTTTGGTCTCTCGACATTGACCCGTGTTGCCGGCGAGCTCCGGCGCGACGTAGCGGCTGCACATCAGCGAGACCCAGCGGCGCGTGGCGTCTCGTCAACTGAGATTCTGACCTCTTGGCCCGGCGTTCATGCCGTCATTTCCCACCGGATCGCGCACGTGCTGTTTGAAGCTGGGGTCCCGGTTGCGCCGCGCTCGATCGCTTACGTGAGTCGTGCGATTACCGGTGTTGAGATCCACCCTGCGGCAAAGATCGGGAAAGGTCTACTGATCGATCACGGCTCAGGCGTGGTGATCGGCGAGACCGCCGAGATAGGCGACGATGTGACGATCTACCAAGGAGTCACGCTCGGGGGAACAGGCTTCGCCACCGGTAAGCGCCATCCAACGCTCGCCGACGAGGTAACGGTGGGTTCTGGCGCTCGGTTGCTCGGCCCGATTGACGTTGGGCGTGGAGCGAAGATCGGTGCTAACAGCGTCGTCATCACAGATGTGCCGGCCAACGCGACCGTCGTCGGTAACCCGGGCCACGTCGTGCGCGTCGACGGGCGTAAGCCGCTCGGCCCAGACGCCGATTGGATCCACCTGCCAGACCCGGTCGCCGAGGCAATTAAGCGCCTTTCTGAGCGAATCGAGTCGCTCGACGCGCGAGTCGCCGAACTCGGTGGCGATGAAAGCCAGGCTGCGCCAGTGCTGCCGCTCCGCTCTGTGCGGGGACCGAACCCCGCCGGTGGCTAACCGCCCAGCCGGCACCGGAGGCCGCCGCTCTCGTGCCTATCCTCGACGTTGATGGCCATACCGCCAACAGCCGACCGACTCGAGCGTCTCCTGGACGGGCTGAACGACCCTCAGCGTGAAGCTGTAACGCACGATGGCGGTCCGTTGCTGGTGCTCGCTGGGGCTGGATCGGGCAAGACGCGGGTACTAACGCATCGTCTGGCGTGGCTCGTCGAAACCGGCCGCGCCAGCGCCGGAGAGATCCTCGCAATCACCTTCACCAACAAAGCCGCCGAGGTTATGCGTGGGCGCGTCGAGCACCTGCTCGGTCACTCCACTCGCGGCATGTGGGTGATGACGTTCCATTCTGCCTGCGCCCGCATTCTTCGCTCCGAAGCAGAGCGGATCGGCTACACGCGCGGCTACACGATTTACGACCAGTCCGATAGTCGCCGCCTTATCAAGCAGTGTCTTGACGAACTCGGGGTCGATCCAAAACGCTTCACGCCGGCAGCGATTCAGCGCCAGATCTCGGACGCCAAGAACCGCCTGCGCAGTCCGGCTGAGTACAGCCAGCTAGTCGGCGACTACTTCGAGCGGACTGTTGCCGACGTCTATGCGCTCTACGAGCAGTCGCTAGTGCGTATGAACGCGATGGATTTTGACGACCTAATTGGGCGCACCGTGGCGTTATTTGAGCGCTTCCCAGAGGTGCGCGAGCGCTATGGCAATACGTTCCGCCACGTGCTCGTCGACGAGTACCAAGACACAAACCACGCGCAGTACCGGCTGCTGCAGCTACTTGTCTCTGACCATCGCAACATCGCCGTCGTAGGTGACGACGCGCAGTCGGTCTATGGCTTCCGAGGCGCCGACATTCGCAACATCCTCGACTTCAAGGATGACTTCCCTGACGCGACGGTGATCAAGCTCGAGCAGAATTACCGCTCAACGCAGACCGTGCTCGATGCCGCCAACGCAATCATCTCTAACAACCGCGACCAGATGCCAAAAACGCTTTGGACCGAGCTTGGCGAAGGCGACTCAATCGTTCTGCGCACGCTCGACGATGAGCATTCGGAGGCTCGTTACGTCGCGGGGGAGATCGAACGGTTGGTAGACGAAGGGCTATCGCGTTCAGAGATCGCTGTGTTCTACCGCATGAACTCGCAGTCGCGAGTACTCGAAGACACGCTCGTGCGGCGCGAAATTGCCTACCAAGTGGTTGGGGGAACAAAGTTCTATGACCGCGCGGAAGTGAAGGATGCGATCGCCTACTTAACGCTCCTAATCAACGGTCAGGACGCTGTCAGCTTCCAGCGCGTTGCCAACACGCCGAGGCGCGGCCTCGGACAAACATCTCTTTCTCGCGTCCTCACCCACGCGCAAACGACCGGAGTGAGCGTCTGGGAGGCGGCCGCCGACCCAGCTTCGGTGCCCGGTCTCGGCAAAGCAGCAGTGAAGGCACTCGGTCGCTTCATGGAGACGATGGAGGGATTACGTCAACGCCACGAGCAGGGCGTTCCGATCGGTGACTTGCTGGACGCCGTGATCCATGAAAGTGGTTACGTCGAGTGGCTCGAAAACGAGCGCACGATCGAGGCTGCGGGAAGGCTAGAAAACCTAGAGGAACTAGTGGAGGTCGCACGCGAGTTCGACGCTGCCGCCGAAGCTGAGGACGACAACCTTGACCTTTTCCTTCAGCAAGTCTCTCTCGTCGCCGACGCTGACAGTCGCCAGGACGATGAATCGCTGGTGACGCTGATGACGCTCCACAACGCCAAAGGCCTCGAGTACCCGGTCGTCTTCATTATCGGCTGCGAGGACGGGCTGTTTCCGCATTCGCGTTCGATCGATGAAGGGACGCTAGAAGAGGAACGCCGGCTCTGTTACGTCGGAATCACACGCGCGATGCGCAACCTGACGATGACGAGCGCGCGGCAACGCAGCGTCTTCGGCGCCCAGACGAGCGGCGTTCCGAGCCGGTTTCTCGGTGAGCTACCGGGCGGGCTGCTTGATCAGGAAGACGACGAATACTCGGCGCCGATCGGCGGCCGTCCGCGTGGAAGGCCGGGCTCCTGGGAATCTGCGGCGGCGACAGCGCACGAGGCGCCGTCTCTGCCTACGACGAACTTCGGGGTTGGTGATGACGTAATCCACGCAGCCTTTGGGGAGGGTGTTGTGATCGGGCTTGAGCCAGGCGGCATCCTGATTGTGCGCTTCGCCAGCAGCGGTGAGGAACGCAAACTGATCGCTCAGTACGCACCGATTCGGTCGCGGTAGTAAGAATGACGCTATGAGCGCTCAAGTAATTGACGGCAAAGCAGTAGCGGCGAAGCTTCGCGAGCAGGTTGCGATCGATGCAGCTGCATTCACCGAGCAGTACGGCCGGCCTCCAGGATTAGCGACGATCTTGATCGGCGACGACCCGGCTAGCGCCGTTTACGTCGCCAGTAAGCAGCGATCCTGCGCAGAGGCGGGCATCGAGGGTTTCAGCTTCAATCTGCCGGCCGACGCTACGCGGGAGCAGGCGATCGCGACGATCGAAGAGGCGAACGCTAACCCGGCTATCAGCGGCATCATCTGCCAGCTGCCGGTTCCCGATCAGCTTGATGGAGTCGAGCTAACCGGTCTTGTCGACCCAATGAAGGACGTTGATGGACTGACGACGACGAGCGCTGGCCTGCTTGCGCTTGGACGTCCTGGGCTGAGGCCCTGCACGCCGCGCGGCGTGATGATGCTGCTCGACGAGGTCGGCGTAGAGCTAGAGGGAGCGGAAGCGGTTGTGATCGGTCGCTCGAATCTCTTCGGCAAGCCGATGGGTCAGCTGCTGCTTGAGCGCAGCGCCACGGTGACGATCTGTCACTCGCGCACGAAGGACCTCGCCGCTACCTGCTCGCGCGCCGATGTGCTGATCGCTGCGGTCGGTCGGCCGCGAATGGTCGAGGCGAACTTCGTGAAGCCGGGCGCGGTTGTGATCGACGTCGGCATTAATCGCGTCGACGACGTGCTCTGCGGAGATGTTGATTTCGAGGCGGTCAGCGAAGTGGCAAGTGCGATCACACCGGTGCCTGGCGGAGTCGGGCCAATGACGATCGCCTGCCTGCTTGATAACACGGTGATCGCTGCACGCATGGCGGCCGAACAAGCGTGAAACATGTGCGGGCCGCCGAATGGGCAGTCCTCGCCGGTGGGGTCGGAATCCTCGCAACGCTCTGGCAGCCATGGTTCTCGTACGGCGTGACGCTGCTCAGCTTCCCGACTCGGTCCGTGATCATTAGCGTGAGCGGTTGGGACGGACTTGGCTGGTTCTTGGTCGCGCTGCTGATACTGAGTGCGCTGCTTGGAATTGGACTCTTCTTCGGCTTTGCGATGAATGCGCATGATGCCGTTACGTTGCCATTCGGCGCGACGCTCGGCGCAGTAGCGATCCCGACGCTTATCGCTCTGATGGTCGTGCTGTTCACGCGGCCCGGTTTGGGACTTGAGCTACCGGCCAGCGCGGTCTCAATCGAACCTGCTGGCTGGCTCGGTGCAATCTCGATGGTCGTCTTAACTGCGGGCTCATTGGTTTCGATCCGCAATGAGCGGACGGAGGGCGCCTCACGGGCCTACAGCCCGCCGCCTCCTCGGCCCGCTCCACCCGCCGATACCGCAGATCCAGCGGCATCGTAGAATCAAGCGGCCGATGATCGACCGCGATGAACTCCTCCACGTTGCGCGCCTAGCGCGCCTTGCTCTGCGCGACGACGAGCTTGACTCGACGGCAGCCGAGCTCTCGACGATCCTCGATCACATCGCGACGTTCGACGAGCTCGATCTGGGCGGCGTTGAGCCGACGGCCCACGTCGGCGACGTCGATGACTCGTTGCGCACAGACGAGGTCCGCGCGTCGCTGCCGCGTGACGTCGCCTTGGCGCCAGCGCCGGCCGTCCGCGACGACGGTTTCCTCGTGCCGAGCCCGCAGGGGGAGTAGATGTCGGAAGAGCTACAAGCATTGAGCGCGGCCGATGCCGCGGCGGCAATTGCGAAAGGTGATCTGGGCCGCGGAGAGCTGTTCGAGCACTACCGCGCCCGCGCGGCGAGCGACGAACTAAACGCGTTTACGTGGGTCGCCGAGTCAATGCCAGATTCCGTTGACGGCCCGCTTGGCGGTGTGCCGATCGCGGTGAAGGACCTCTTCTGTACCGAAGGAATTCCAAGCCAGGCCGGATCGAAGATTCTGGCTGGCTACTGCCCGCCGTACACGGCGACGGCCGTTGCCAATCTCGAAGCGGCGGGTGCTCCAATCTTGGGAAAGACGAACCAAGACGAGTTCGCGATGGGTTCGTCGAATGAGAACTCGGCCTATGGCCCCGTGCAAAACCCTTGGGACCGGTCCCGCGTGCCGGGCGGGTCATCCGGTGGCAGCGCCGCGGCCGTCGCCGCCGGCCTCGCGCCGTGGGCGCTGGGCACCGACACCGGCGGCTCAATTCGGCAACCGGCTGCACTCTGTGGCATCGTCGGGTTGAAGCCGACCTACGGCGCGGTGTCGCGCTACGGAATGATCGCGTTCGCCTCTTCGCTCGACAGTGCAGGGCCGTTGACGCGCAACGTAACTGACGCGGCACTCTTCTACCGGCATCTCGTCGGCCGTGATAGCGCCGACGCGACGTCGGTCTCTTTCCCCGAGCCGATAGCGCTCCCAACGAGCGAGCGGCTCGACGGCATCACTCTGGCCGTACCGGCCGCATTAGTGGACGGCGACGGCATTGAAGCGGGCGTACGCGACTCGTTTGAAGCGGCGCTCGAATCCGCTCGCGGCCTTGGGGCTACCGTCGTCAGCTGCGAAATCCCGAGCGCTCCCTACGCCTTAAGCGCCTATTACGTGATCGCCCCGGCTGAAGCCTCTTCTAACCTGGCCCGCTTCGATGGGGTTCGCTACGGCCTCCGCGTCGATGCAACCAATCTCGACGCGATGTACACAGAGACCCGCCACGACGGCTTTGGAGACGAGGTCAAACGGCGGATCTTGATCGGGACATACGCGCTCTCCTCGGGCTACTACGACGCCTACTATGGGCGCGCGCAGCGAGTGAGGACAGTTGTCGCCAGTGAGCTCAGCGCGATCTTCCAAACTGCCGACTTCATCGTCACGCCGACCAGCCCGACCGTTGCATTCGGGCTCGGTGAGCGAACCGCCGATCCGCTTGCGATGTATCTGAGCGACCTCTTCACGATCCCAATGTCACTGGCTGGCACACCCGCTATCTCGATTCCATCGGGGCTCAGCGACGGACTTCCGGTGGGTCTTCAGATCTGCGGCCCTGCTTTTAGCGAAAACAGAATCCTTGGTGCCGCTCACGCGCTCGAGCGGGCAATTGGGTTCGACGGCTCGTCTGCTTGGAGCGCGCTCTGATGGCCGGCCACGAGCTGGAGCCCGTCATCGGCCTTGAGATCCACGTTCAACTGCGGACGGCCACGAAGATGTTCTGCGGCTGTGCGCTCGGGTTCGGCGAGCCGCCTAATACGCGGACCTGCCCGGTCTGTCTGGGACTCCCCGGCGCGCTCCCAGTCGCTAACGCTGAGGCGATCCATTACGGCCTGATGATCGGAATGGCGCTTGATTCCGAGCTAGCCCCGGTCTCGACGTTCCACCGGAAGAACTACTTCTACCCGGACTTGCCGAAGGGTTATCAAATCAGCCAGTTCGACCTTCCGCTCTGCTCGGGCGGCAAGCTCGGCAAGGTCAACATTCATCGCGTTCACCTCGAGGAGGACGCAGCAAAGCTCAATCACGCCGGCGCCAGTGGCCGAATTGAGGGCGCCGACAGTTCGATCGTTGACTTCAACCGCGGTGGCACTCCGCTAGCGGAGATTGTCACCGAGCCTGAGCTCCGTTCAGCGGAGCAAGTTGGAGAGTGGCTGCGGCTCCTCCGCACGACGCTCCGTACGCTCGGCGTGAGCGACGTAAATATGGAGGAGGGCTCGCTGCGCTGCGACGCAAACATCTCACTCCGGCCAACCGGGAGCGACCAGCTCGGAACGAAAACAGAACTGAAGAACATGAACTCGTTCCGCTTCATCGAGCGCGGAATACGCGCCGAGGTTGAGCGCCAACGCGCCCTAATAGAGGAGGGGGAGAGCGTTACTCAAGAGACACTCCACTTCGATCCCAAGACTGAATCGATTACCTCGCTGCGGTCGAAAGAGGAAGCGCACGACTACCGCTACTTCCCAGAGCCCGACCTGCCTCCAGTCGTAATCACCGAGGCGATGCTCGCGCGCGCCGCCGCCGAGCTGCCCGAACTGCCCGCAGCCCGCGAGCAGCGCTACATCGATGAGCTATCGCTCAGCCCTGAGAGCGCGAGGCTGTTTGCTTGGAGGGCCGAACTGGCCGACTACTTCGACGCCGTACGCGCCTCTGAGGCTTCGCTCGAGCCGCAGCAGGCCGCCAACTGGGTCACTGAACTGCAAGGTAGGCTCGGTGACCAAGAGGCAGTCGACTCGAACGTCACCGCTGCGTCACTCGCGAAATTGGCTTCGATGGTCGCTAGCGCGACGATCAACCAAGGCGGCGCTAAGCAGGTGCTCGACCAGCTCGTCGAACACGGCGGAGAGCCCGAAGCGATAGTTGCCGCGGAGGGTCTCGAAGCTGTCGGAGGCGCTGACGAGCTGGCTCCGATCGTTGCTGAAGCGCTGGACGCGAACCCAGAGCTAACAGAGCGGCTGCGTGGGGGCGACATGAAACCGATCGGCGTGATCGTGGGCGAAGTGATGAAGCAGACGCGTGGCCGCGCCGACGGCAAAGAGGTCACCGCGCTCGTCCGACAGCAGCTCGGCCTCTCTTAAGCCCGCGGCGCTCCTAGACTTCAAGCAATGGCGGGCGGTGGCTATCTCATAATTGCGTTCTTCTTTGGTTTGGCCGGAGGAATTGTTGGCCGAGTCAAGGGCGGCTCGTTCGTGATCTGGTTTGTGATCAGCTTCCTGATTCCCGTCTTCGGGCTCCTTGCGGCGATCTTCATGCGCAACGAAGCGACGGAACCGCGGCGCGCATGCCCCGGCTGCGGCAAGGTGGTCCCAGCGCACGACGCACTTTGTACGCGCTGTGGCTCAGAGCTTTACCTGCCGCCCGACGATGAGCTGTTGCCGTCGAAATTTGCTGAGAAAGTGCAGGGAGGGTGAGCTTTCCTCACCACGCGGGCGCCGCGCTGCATCGCTGGGACGCCTAATTTTCGCTGTTAGAATCTGCGATTCGGCCAATCGGTCGCCAACCACGCGAGAACAGAAAGGAACGACCCCTAATGCGCGCAGTAGACGCAATCATGGAATGCCTTAAGGCAGAGGGCGTCGAGGTCGTCTTCGGCCTGCCTGGTGGAGCGAACCTGCCGACCTACGACGCATTCGTCGATTCCGAGATCAAGCACATTCTCGTGCGCCACGAAGCGGGCGGCGGCCACGCGGCCGAAGGGTACGCCAAGGCGACCGGCAAAGTCGGTGTTGCGTTTGGCACCTCAGGCCCGGGCGCGACCAACCTCGTCACCCCGATCGTCGACGCGATGATGGACTCAGTTCCGGTCGTGTTTATGACCGGTCAGATCCGCAGCGACCTACTCGGTACCGACGGCTTCCAAGAGGCCGACACGATCGGCATCACGATGCCGGGCGTCAAACACTCGTTCATGGTCACCGACGCAAACGACATCCCGCGGACAATCCACGAGGCGTTCTACATCGCTCGCAGTGGTCGGCCAGGGCCGGTCGTCGTCGACATTCCTGTTGATATTTCGCGAGCCGACATCGACTACGAGCCTGTGATGGAAGTGTCACTACCTGGTTATCAACCCAACGTTGAAGGCAACGCTAAGCAGATTCGGCAGGCCGCAAAGGCACTAGCCGCAGCGAAGCGTCCTGTGCTCTACGTCGGTGGTGGAGTTGTCCTGGGCGACGCTTCGGAAGAGCTTCGCGCGCTCGCTGCCAGTGACCGTTTCCCGGTGACCAGCACGCTGATGGGGCTTGGCTCATTTCCTTCGGAAGGCCCGCAGTGGCTCGGCATGCTGGGCATGCATGGCACGCGGGCGGCTAATTATTCGATGGATCAAGCCGACTTGATTTGCGCAATCGGTGCGCGCTTTGACGATCGCATCACAGGCAAACTCGACGAGTTTGCTCCGCACGCCAAGTTCATCCACATTGATGTCGATCCAGCTGAGATCTCTAAGAACGTCCCGGCACACATCCCGATCGTGGGCGACGTGAAATCAATCCTGCCGCACCTAACGTCTGAGTACCGCGCGCTCGGCGCCGACAGCACGCGGCTTGATGATTGGCTCGCCAAGATCGAGAGTTGGAAGAAAGAGTTCCCGCTCACTTACACCGACACCGACGACAACGAGATTCGTCCGCAGTACATGGTCGAGGCCGTGTACGAGGCCACGGGCGGCAACGCGATCGTCTGCTCCGACGTCGGCCAGCACCAGATGTGGACGGCGCAGTATTACCACTTCCCTGAGCCGCGCCGCTGGATTAACTCCGGCGGCCTCGGGACGATGGGCTTCGGCCTACCCGCTGCAATGGGAGCGAAGATCGGCTGCCCGGATCAGGACGTTGTTTTGATCGCTGGCGACGGGTCAATCCAGATGAACATGCAGGAGCTTGCCGCTTGTTCGCAGGAGGGGATCGACGTCAAGGTGCTGATCATGAACAACGGCTGTCTCGGGATGGTTCGCCAGTGGCAGGAGCTGTTCTGGGAGAAGCGCTACTCGCACGTCGATATGGGCGACTACCCCGACTTTGTCAAGCTCGCTGAAGCGTACGGCGCAACCGGTGTCCGTTTGACAGACAAGTCAACGCTTGTTGACGACCTGCGCTCTGCAATCGCAACGCCGGGCCCGGTTGTCGTTGACGTCCGCGTGACCGAAGAAGAGAACGTGTACCCAATGATCTCGCCTGGCATGCCAGCGCGCGACATGGTCGGATGATGAACGCCGAGGGTGGTACGTCAGAGACCCTGAGTCTCGACGATCTGCATGCAAGCGTTGGAGTTCGCAGCGGTCGAAAGCACGTGCTTTCGATTCTGGTCGAGAATAAACCCGGTGTACTGACTCGAGTGGCCGGGCTTTTCACGCGCCGCGGTTTCAACATCGACACGCTCGCAGTCGGCCCAACGGACGACGATGCAATTTCGCGGATCACTCTGACCGTCGACGGTGCGCTGCACCCAATTGATCAGGTCACTAAGCAGCTGCACAAGCTGGTGAACGTAATCAAGATCCGCGACCTCGAGCCAGGGGACAGTTTGGCGCGCGAACTTGCGCTCTTCAAAGTCACAGTCGATGGACCGCGGCGCGCCGAAGTGATGCAGATCTGCGACATCTTTCGCGGCAAGGTTGTCGATGTCAGCAAAGACTCAGTTATCTTTGAGGTCACGGGTACGACGGAGAAAATCACGGCATTCGACGAGATGCTCAAACCGTTCGGCCTCGTCGAGATGATGCGCACCGGCGAGATCGCAATCGCGCGCGGCCGCGACGAAACTTAAGGGCGCGGCGGTCGGCGCAGCTGGTTGGTCCGTATATGGATCAGATGACTAAAACCAGCTTCGAGAGTGGCGGCGCGTTTGCTCTGGACGCGCCGGATGCGGAGCGCTTGTTAGCGCACGTGACCGCGGCCGTGAAAGAGGCGCGCCGCGGGCAGCGCGCGGAGGTTCTGGCCGCCGTGACCGTAGCGCTCCCGGCAACCACCGATCCAAGCGCTGTGGTCGCCGCTTCAAGGCAAGGCGACGAGCCGTGGTTCTGTTTTGAGCAGCCGGAGCGCGAGAGCGCGGCGCTGGCTGCTCTTGGATGCGCGAAGCTAATCGATCCGTCTGGAACCGATCGCTTTCTGGCCGCGGGCGCGCAGTGGAGCGCCGTTGCGCGCAGCGCACACTGCGACGCTCTGTCAGGTACGCCTGGAAGCGGGCCGGTCGTCGTAGGCGGATTCGCCTTTGCAGACGATGGCGGCAACGCACCGCATTGGTCCGGCTTCGCGCCGACGTCACTCGTTCTGCCTGTGGTCTCGATTAACCGGAGTGGCGGCGAGGCAACGATGACGCTGAACGCGATCGTTGGAGCTGATGATGACCCAGATGAAGTTGCCGGCCGGCTCCTGCGGCGCGCCGCGGACCTGACGTACAGCCCGCTCCCGATGCTCGACCCAAACCCCTCTCACAGCAGTCGCGTCGTCGGCACAATGCCGCCGGAACACTACGAGCAGGCGGTGGCTCGGGCCGTAGGGCTAATAGAGGCCGGGCAGATCGAAAAGATCGTGCTCGCGCGCGAAGTGCAGATCCTGGCGGCACAGCCGTTCGTTGCGCCGGCGATCTTTGCGGTCCTCCGCGAGGCTTTCGGAGGATGCCACGTCTTTGCCGTTGGCCGCGGCGATAAGACCTTGATCGCCGCCAGCCCGGAACTGCTCGTTCGGCGCGAAGGGATGCGCGCCACAACGCTCGCGCTAGCGGGCTCTACCCGCCGCAGTGCCGATCCAGCAGTCGACAGCCATCTTGGCGAACAGCTCTTACGTTCCGATAAGGATCGAGAGGAGCAAGCAATTGTCGTGAGGCGAATCGTCGAAACACTCCAGCCGCTGAGTGTCTGGGTAACGGCGCCGGACGAGCCGGTGATCGCTCAGATTGCCAACATTCAGCACCTCGCCACCCCAATCCGTTCGCAGTTGCGCGAGCCTGTCGGAGCAATCGAATTAGCCGGCGCGCTACACCCGACCCCTGCCGTTGGCGGTGAGCCGCACAATGCCGCTGCACCCTTGATTCCCGCGCTCGAAGGACTCGATCGGGGCTGGTACGCGGGTCCTGTCGGCTGGTCCGACCTAAGCGGTGATGGTGAGTTCTGCGTTGCGCTCCGCTGCGCGCTACTTGGCGGCAACGTTGCGCGGTGTTACGCCGGGGTCGGCGTGGTCGGAGCGTCAGACCCGGCTGCCGAGCTCGCTGAGACCGAGGTCAAGCTCGCTGCGTTGCTCCCGGTTCTGGCTTCCTAGCGCGCGAGAGCGACAGCCACGGCGCGCCACAACTCGCCGTGTAACGCCACGTTTGCTGCGCGCTCCGTTCGCAGATGGATCAGCTGAGTCCCGTCGCTAGTAATTCCGTACTCAACCGCGGCCGCAAGTTCTTCTAGCGTCGTCGGCTCAAGTAGATGCAGGCCGAAGGTCGCAGCGGCGGCGCCAAAATCGAGCCCTGTTGGCGTGAGCACGTGGTGCTCGTAGTAGCGGTCCTCACCAGCCACCTCGAGGAAGTCAAAGATCCCTCCGCCGTCGTTGTCAATCAGCACGATCGTGAGCGGTATCGCGAGGCGCCGAGCGCTGAGTAGCGAACCGATGTCGTGAGCGAATGCTACGTCGCCTGTGAGGAGCACTGTCGGCCCATTGCTAGCTGCCGCAATGCCGTAAGCGGTTGCGATCGTTCCATCGATCCCGTTTGCGCCTCTATTGCTCATAACCCTGACTGGCGTATCGCGATTAGGGAAGAACGATTCCACGTCGCGAACCGGCATTGAAGATGCAACAACCAAGGTCGCGTCCGGCGGGAGCTGGGAGCCGAGCTGCCGAGCGATCGCTGGCTCGGTGAGTCTGTCGCCGAGAGCGTCATCGATGGCCTCACGAGCCAACTTATCGGCCTGCTGCCACCCAGATCCCCATAGTCCGTCGCCCACCGTTGCTCGCTCAGCAAGAAGCTCTAGGAGAGCCGCAGGCTGAGCGTCAACCACTAGGTCGATCTGCGCCGCCGGGTCCTGCCAGGCCATCTCTGGGTCGATCAGCACCTGAACCGCTTCCAACCCCGCTAGCCAGGTGCGGAGTGACTTCGAAGTCGGCATGTCGCCAAAACGCAGCACGGCGGTGGGCTGGGCGCTGAGGGCAAGCGGTGCCGCGCGCAGGAGCGCGTCGTAGTGAGCGATAGAGACGTCCCCGCTACGCGCGCCGCTAAGTGGATCGGCTAGGACCGGCCAGCCGCTGGCCTCGCTGAAGACCTTTACAGCGGCTGCCAGGCGCGGTCCGTTGAGGCCTCCTTCTACCCGGCCGGCGATTAGCACGCCCTTTGGGGCCGACGAAACGATTGGACCGACGAGGTCAGCAGCGAGGACCGGGTCGCCAAATGATCCTGCCCGTGCAGTCCACGGGCGGCGGTCTGAGCGGCCGATCTCGACACCTGTTGGCGGCGGTAGCTCAGCCGGTGCGATCAGCGGTTCCCTGAACGGGAAGTTCAGGTGCACGGGGCCGCGTCGACGACCAAGCGCAGTCCACGCTGCACGGCACGCGAGCGAGCGGATCCAGCGGCCGGTCGCTTCATCCATTGCATCGACTCCAACCTCCGTGAAGGAGAGGACGTTGTCGCCGTAAAGCTTGACCTGGTCGATCGTTTGGCCGGCGCCGATGGCGCGCAGCTCCGGCGGGCGGTCGCAGGTGCAGACAATCAGCGGCACGCGGGCTTCGTAAGCCTCAATCACCGCAGGCAGATAGTTAGCTGCTGCTGTGCCCGAGGTACATGCGAGCACGGCGGGGAGTCCTGTCGCTTTGGCAAGCCCGAGCGCGAAGAATCCTGCTGAGCGTTCATCGATCTGCGAAAAGACCGGAAAGCCTCCGTCGGCCGTCAGCGCGGCCACAAGCGGCGTGGAGCGCGAGCCAGGCGAGGTAACCGCACCGGCGACGCCGCAGCGTGCTAGTTCGTCGCAGAAGGCGCGGAGGAGAAGGTGGCTGTCGTTGGCTGCGGTCATGATGCTTCTACTAATGGATACGGCTCTTCTTGTGCATGGGTTTGCTGGTACGGCCGGCAGCTGGGACGCCGTTAGCGCGCTGCTTGACCGCAAACGCTACCGACCGCTGGCCGTTGACCTGAGAGGACACGGCCAAAGCGCCGGCGTCTCGCCGATCTCATGCGATCTCTGCATCAGCGATCTGCTGGCCGCCGCGCCTCAACGGTTCACGCTTGTCGGCTACTCGATGGGCGGGCGAATAGCGATTCAGCTCGCGCTCGCCGCACCCGAACGTGTAGAACGCCTAGTGCTCGTGTCGACGACAGCTGGAATTTCCGACGCGGCTGATAGGGAGCTGCGGTTGGAACGCGACCTCGCGCTTGCTAGCGAGATCGAGACGAGCTCAATCGCAGAGTTTGCGGACTCATGGCTTGCGGGGCCATTGTTTTGCGACGACCGCGCCGAGGTGAACGCAGCGGCGCGCAGCGAGATCGAGAAGAACACGCCCGTCGGGCTGGCCCGCGCCCTACGCGGTCTAAGCGTCGGTCTGATGGAACCGGTCTGGGCGCGGCTTAGCGAGGTCGACATGCCCACGACTGTGATCGCCGGCGAACACGACCGACAGTACGTCGCGCTCGCTGAGCAGCTCAGCCAGTCGATCCAGTCCAGCCAGTTGATGATCATTCCCGGCGCAGGCCACGCTATCCCTCGTAATGCGCCCGGCGAGCTGGCCGCGCTTCTCGCGGCGGCTTAGCCCTCTGCCGGCCCGACGCCGAGACCGGGGCCAATAGGGATCGTGATCGCTCCCGCGCTTGGCGCGAGTAGGCCGCCGTCAATTCCATCGAAGCGCTCGAGTGTCGCAAGCCCGCAAGGGATCGTGATTGACAGCGCAGCGGCCGCGTGCAGCGCCGCTGCGATCCCAACCGCGCCGTCGAGGGTCGACGCCACGTACGGCTCAGCGCCGCTTGCACGGACCACGGCGGCTTGCGCCAGCAGGCCAGAGACACCGCCCGCGCGGCTTAGTTTTAGGCAGACGAGGTCGGCTGCGGCGCTCGCCAGTGCCCCCGGTTCGTCGCAGCTTTCATCAATCGCGATCGCAATCGCAGTCCGACCCTTGAGTTCTTCGAATTGAGCGATGCCGCTAACCGGCTCCTCGGCAAACTCGATGCCGAACGGCTCGAGCGCCTCCAGTGCTTCAAGCGCCTGCGCGACCGACCAGGCGCCGTTGGCGTCAATTCGGATCGCAACCTCGGGCCCGATCGCAACGCGGATTGCCTCAAGGCGCTCAACGTCGGTCGGCGTGCCAACCTTCACCTTCAATGTTGTGAAGCCAGCCGCGACGGCGGCCCTCGCCGCTGAAGCAGCAGCTTCGGGGTCGTCGGCGCCGATTACCGCGTTTACGGGCACCCGGGCGAGTGGCTCAGCGGCCAGCAGGGAGGCGAGCGGTTTGCCCTCTCGCTGCCCGGCTAGGTCCCACAGAGCAGTATCTATTGCCGCAAGCGCCTGTGGAAGCGGATCAGCGCTGCGCGCGGCTTCAAGAAGCACGGCCCCGGTCGCCCCCCGGGGCGCACACTCAATTGCAGCCAGCTGCTTGGCTAGCGCGTCACTACAGCGCTTATCGCTAACCCCGTCGTACGGCTCAAGCGGCGCAGCTTCGCCCCAGCCAATCATTCCGTGCTCACCGGTGAGGCAGACGAGCATCAGCTCGCGCTGGTCAATCAGACCTCCCGCGGTCGCCAAGGGCTCACTAAGCGTGAGCGAGATGCGTTCGAGGTCGGCCTCCATCACTAATTCAGTAGTAGCCCGACCGTGAGCAGCACGCAGAACGCCAGCTCGAGCATCCCCGCGCGAGCCAGCGCAGAGTTCAGCGTCGGCCCGTCGGTGTGGGACGCGACTGTGCGGACGAGCGCCACTGCGATCGGAACTGTAAGCACGATTAGTACCGGCCAGGCGTTGAACGAACCAAAGAAGGTCGGCAGCAGCGCCGTGGGGTAGGCGAGTACAACCATCGCCGCAAAGAGTCGGCGTGTGTTGGCGCGCCCGAGCCTGACAGCAAGCGTGCGCTTTCCCGCGCGGCGATCGGTTTCGAGGTCGCGGACGTTGTTGACGACGAGAATCGCCGAAGCCAAAAGGCCGACCGGGACCGCCAGCGCGAACGCTTCCCATTCGAGCGCCTGTCGCTGCACGTAGTACGAGCCAGTAACGGCGACGATCCCAAAGAACGTGAAGACGAACAGTTCGCCAAATCCTTCGTACCCGTAGGGCCTTGGCCCGCCGGTGTAAAGCACACCGGCGAGGATCGAGGCGGCTCCAATCAACAGCAATACCGGCCCGGCAATGATGATCAGGTAGACGCCGCAGAGGACCGCCATTGCGAAGCTTGCATAGGTCGCGATCAGTACCTGTTTGGGCGGAACGAGTCCGCCAGCGGTGACGCGAACCGGGCCGAGTCGCTCCTCGGTGTCAGCACCACGGCGTGCATCTGAGTAATCGTTGGAGAGGTTTGTGCCGACCTGGATAAAAAGCGCGCCGAACGCCGCTGCCACGAATGCGAACCAGTTGATCTCTCCGTTGGTCCATGCAAGCGCGGTTCCCACGAGGACTGGTGCGACGGCCGCCGGAAGCGTTCGCGGGCGGGCGGCAATCAGCCAGATCTGGAGCCCGGACAGAGTCCCCGGGTTCTTCTGCGTTCGTTCTGCAGTCACGTGTCTAAGGCCGCTTCGGGAACTTCGAAAAGTCTGGCTTGCGTTTCTCGACGTACGCGTTGCGCCCTTCCTGTGCCTCTTCGGACATATAGAAGAGCAGTGTTGCGTCCCCGGCAAGTTGCTGAACGCCAGCGAGCCCGTCGTCGGCAGCGTTGAACGAGGCTTTGAGCATTCGCAGTGCCATCGGTGACAGGTCGAGCATCTCGCGGCACCACTGAACGGTCTCTTCCTCGAGCGCTTCGAGCGGGACAACGTTGTTAACGAGGCCCCAGTCGAGCGCCTTCTGGGCATCGTATTGGCGGCAAAGGAACCAAATCTCCTTGGCTCGCTTCTGGCCAATCTGACGTGCCAACAGGCCGGAGCCAAATCCGCCGTCGAACGATCCGACGCGCGGCCCGGTTTGGCCGAAGCGTGCATTGTCGGCTGCGATCGAGAGGTCGCAGCAGATGTGCAGAATGTGCCCGCCCCCAATTGCAAAGCCGGCGATCATTGCGACGATTGGCTTCGGGCATCGGCGCATCTGGATCTGTAGGTCGAGCACATTAAGCCGGCCGATGCCCTTCTCAGCCATCGCGTCGTCGCCGATGTAGCCGTCGTCGCCGCGGATCCGCTGGTCGCCGCCGGAGCAGAACGCGAGATCGCCTTGGCCGGTGAGAATGATCACGCCGACGTCAGGGTCATTTTGGGCTCGGTTGAACGCTTCACTGAGCTGGAACAGCGTCTGCGGGCGGAACGCGTTGCGCGCCTCTGGGCGGTTAATCGTGATCTTGGCGATCCCGTCTCCGCTCAGCTCGTAGTGGATGTCGCTGTAGTCGCCAGCAGCCGTCCATTGTGCGGCGGGCCTAATTGTCGTCTGGTCGCTCATAGATGCAACAGGCTAGCTTTCTGTATGTGCTTGTGGATGCGTGGCTACCGCTCGCTGCGGCGACGAAGCCGCAGCAGTTAGCCGTCAACAACTTAACTTACGGCCAGCTGCTGCTCGCGGTTCAACGCGCGGCGCGGCAGCTCAGTGCGCTCGGAGTAGTCCGCGGTGATCGCGTCGCGGTTGTGCTGGCGCCCGGCGAACAGTTCGCCGTCGTCTTCCACGCGACGCTGCTGCTCGGGGCCGTCGCTGTCCCGGCTTCGCCGGACCTTCCCGCGGATCAGCTCGCCGACAGGACGGATGGGGCGCGAGTCGTCGTTGACCGACCGCTGGATGGCCACGAGGACCCCGCGGTCAAGCTAGACACCCATCACGACCTCTCGGCAACTGCCGTGATCATCTTTAGCTCGGGCAGTAGCGGGGCAGCTAAAGAAGTGGCGCTGAGCTACGGGAACTTCTGGTGGAGCGCGGCAGGATCCGCAGTGGCACTCGGTTTAGACCGGGAGGAACGCTGGCTCTGCTGTCTTCCTTTAACTCACGTAGGCGGGCTATCAATTTTGATTCGCTCGGCGATTTATGCAACTGAAGCTTTGATCCACGAGCGGTTCGACCAGGCCGCAATCCTGGCCGAGCTCAGTCATGAGAATGGTCCCACGCTGATCTCGCTGGTTCCGACGACTCTGCAAAGGCTCCTCGATGCAGGGCTGAGCGGACCGCCGTCGCTGCGCTGGGTGCTGCTTGGTGGCGGGCCAATAAGCGCCGAGCTGATCGCTCGAGCGGCGTCCGCGTCAGTGCCGCTGGCCTCTTCGTACGGAATGACCGAGGCCTGCTCGCAGATCTACACCGGTGGTGCGCCGCTGTTCTGCACGAGTGTTGAACTAGACGGGGCGGGCGAGATTCTCATCAGCGGCCCGACCGTCGCGAATCAGTGCCAGCCACAGCTACGAACTGGCGACGTCGGTCGATGGGACAAAATCGGTGGGCTCAATGTCGTAGGCCGAATCTCGGCGCTGATAATCACCGGCGGTGAGAATGTGGCGCCAGAGGCCGTCGAGGCAGTCCTCGCCGCACACCCCGCGGTTGCCGACGTCGCTGTCGTCGGCAGAGAGGACCGCGAGTGGGGAGAGAAGGTCACTGCGATTGTTCAGCTTGAGCCGGGCGTCGTAGCGACCGATTCGGAGCTGATCGACTTCGCGGCGCCGCTGCTGTCCCCGCACGAGCGGCCCAAGCAGGTCGAGTTCGTTGACACGCTCCCGCGGAGCGAAAACGGGAAGCTCCTTCGCAGCGAGCTCTAGTCTCCGTCGGGTGAGCGATCCAGCAGAGCTACGCGGAGTCCAGCGCGACCGCTGGGAGGAAGCGGCCCCAGGGTGGGAACAGCGGGCGGCGACTGTCAGCGCTGCCGGAGCACCAGTGGCGGACTGGCTTGTGAATGCGGCCCAGCTGAGTCCTGGCAGTCGCGTTCTCGAAGTTGCCGCAGGGTTGGGCGATGTCGGCCTGCAGGCGGCTGAGATCGTCGGGCCAGAAGGCGAAGTCGTGATCACTGACGGAGCCGAAGCAATGGTTGCCGCCGCTTCGAGGCGGGTCGATGAGAGCGGCGCTCCAGGTGTAAGTGTGGTCAGGATGGAAGCCGAGTGGCTTGACGCTGAAACGGCAAGCTTCGACGCTGTCCTAAGCCGCTGGGGCTACATGCTCGTAGTCGATCCAGAGGCTGCGTTGCGCGAGGCCCGACGAGTTCTCCGCCCCGGCGGACGGATTGCGATTGCAGCGTGGCGCTCGATCGACCAAAACCCGTGGATGGAAATCTCCCGGAACGAATTCGAGTCGCGTGGGCTTACGACGCCACCGGCTCCGGATGCGCCTGACCCATTTCGCTTTGGACTGGACGGCAAGATCGCCGAGGTTCTCCTCGCTGCCGGGTTTGTCGACGTGCGTGTCGAATCGGTCGAGCTTGTCTGGCGCCTCGCGAGCCTGGACGACTGGTGGGAGCACATGCGCAGTACTTCCAGCATTCTAGGTCGAGCAGCACGCGAGCTAACGCCGGCGCAGCATTACGAGCTGCGCGAGGTATTGGACGGTAGTTATTCCGAATTCCTGCAGCCCGATGGCTCGCTCGAGCTGCCCGGGAGCACGTGGGTCGCCTGCGCCGACGCATAGTCGCGAAGCAAGAGCAAGCGGGACTGTCCTACCATCAGCGCCATGCTTTACGACGAACATGCCGACCTATCCCTGCTTGACGGAAAGACCGTTGCGATCATTGGCTACGGCTCCCAGGGGCACGCCCACGCGCTCAACCTGAAGGATTCGGGAGTCTCTGTCGTTGTCGGCCTGCGAGAAGATTCAGCGAGCGTCGCTGAAGCGCGCGCCGAAGGGCTCGAGGTCATGTCGGTCGCTGACGCTGCCAGCAAAGGCGACCTTGTGATGGTGCTGCTGCCTGACGAGCGCCACCACGACATCTACAACGCGGAGATCGCCGACGGTCTTGCGCCCGGCAACATGCTGCTGTTCGGACACGGCTTCTCGGTCCACTACGACGAAGTGACCCCGCCTGCAGAGGTCGATGTTGTCCTGGTCGCGCCGAAGGGCCCAGGGCACCTCGTGCGCCGCCAGTTCGTTGAAGGGAGCGGAGTACCGGGGTTGATCGCCGTAGAGCAGGACGCAACCGGGAACGCACAACAGCTCGCCCTCGCATACGCGATGGGAATCGGCTGCACGCGCGGCGGCGTAATTGAGACAACCTTCAAGGACGAGACCGAGACCGACCTTTTCGGCGAACAGGCCGTCCTTTGCGGCGGCGCCAGTGCACTCGTCCAAGCAGGCTTCGAGACGCTCGTAGATGCGGGCTATGACCCCCAGATGGCTTACTTCGAGTGTCTTCACGAACTCAAGCTCATCGTCGACCTGATGTACGAAAAGGGTCTCGCTGGAATGCGTTATTCAATCTCGAATACGGCTGAGTTCGGCGACTACAGTCGCGGCCAGCGCGTGATCAACGACGCAGTGCGCGGCGAGATGAAGCAGATTCTCAACGAGATTCAGTCGGGCGAATTTGCCCGCGAATGGATTGCTGAGAACCGCGCCGGTCAAGAGAACTTCCTCCGCATGCGCGCCGAGCAGGCCGACACGCAGATCGAGTCCACGGGCCAGGAGTTGCGCTCGAAGATGGACTGGATCAAGACTGATTTCTGATCGAGCGGCTGGCCGCGCCGTGATCCCAGACGCGATCAAGCCCGGCGATGGCCGGTTTGGCTGCGGCCCGTCGAAGGTTCGCGAGGCACAGGTCGAAGCGCTCGCTGCGCACGGCGCTGCGCTGCTCGGAACCTCCCATCGCCAGCCACCGGTAGTAGAGCTAGTGGCGAGAGTTCGGACTGGACTGCGCGAGCTCTTTTCTCTCCCTGATGGCTACGAAGTGGTGCTCGGCAATGGCGGCGCGACTGCTTTCTGGGACGTGGCCACGTTCGGACTCGTTGAGGAGCGCGCCGCGCATCTGGTTTACGGCGAGTTCACGCGGAAGTTCGCAGAGTGCACAGCGTCCGCGCCGTTCCTCGCTGACCCTGTCGTTGTTGAGGCTGAGCCGGGCGACGCGCCCACGCCGACCGGCGACCCGTCGTGCGATCTAATTGCATGGGCCCACAACGAGACTTCAACCGGAGTAATGGTTCCAGTTGAACGGCCGTCAAATGCTGGCGACGCGCTCATCGTGGTTGACGGCACGTCCGGTGCTGGTGGTCTCCCACTCGACGCCGCCGACGCCGACGTTTATTACTTCGCCCCCCAGAAAGGATTCGCATCCGACGGTGGTCTATGGCTGGCACTGCTGAGCCCGGCAGCACTCGCGCGCGTCGAAACGATCGCCTCGTCGGGTCGCTATATCCCGCCGTTCCTCTCGCTCAGCACGGCGGTCGCAAGCTCGCTCAAAGATCAGACCTACAACACGCCCGCGATCGCAACGCTGTTCTTGCTCGCTGAGCAGCTCGATTGGATGAACGCTCTCGGCGGCCTCGGCGGTTGCGTCGCGCGAACGAGCGAGTCTTCCGGACATCTCTACGGCTGGGCCGAAGCGTCGGGCTACGCCGAGCCTTTCGTTACGGACACCTCCAAGCGTTCACTCGTCGTCGGCACAATCGATCTCGATCAGTCGATCGACGGCGCCCGCGTCGCCGCAACCTTGCGTGAAAACGGGATTGTTGACGTTGAGCCGTACCGTAAGCTCGGCCGCAACCAGCTACGCGTCGCAACTTTTCCAGCAATAGAACCGGCGGATGTTGAGGCTTTGACTGCTTGTATCGACTGGGTTGTCGCCAACACGGAGGTGGGGCAGTCCAATGGCTGACCAAGCGAGGGTCTTAATTTGCGAGAAGATCGGGGACAGCGGTGCTGACCTCCTGCGCGAATCTGGCTTTGACGTTGAACTCGGCATCGACTGGGATCGCGAGCAGCTACTTGCGAAGGTCGACGGTTTTGACGGGCTGCTGATTCGCTCAGCGACGAACGTTGACGCTGAACTGCTCGACCGCGCGACGAAGCTGAAGGTTGTCGGTCGTGCCGGGGTAGGAGTCGACAACGTCGACGTTGAGAGCGCGACAGCACATGGAGTTATCGTCGCCAACGCCCCGGAATCGAACGTGGTGACCGCCGCCGAGCACACGATGGCGCTGCTTCTGGCACTCGCGCGCAACGTGCCACAGGCCCATAGGGCGCTCACAGAAGGCCGCTGGGAGCGGTCTGAGCACTCCGGGGTTGAACTCTTCGACAAGACGTTGGGCGTCCTCGGGTTCGGTCGCATTGGCCAGCTGGTGGCAACGCGCGCTCAAGCCTTCGGAATGAAGGTGATTGCCTTCGACCCTTTCATTGGCGCCGAGCGCTACCGCGAGCTTGGTGTCACGCAGGCCGAAAGCCCGGAGCAGCTCTACGCCGAGGCTGACTTCATCACGCTCCACCTTCCGAAAACGCCTACTACCGAGGGCTGGCTCAATGCCGAGGCTTTTGCACAGATGAAGGACGGCGTGAGGATCCTGAACGTCGCCCGTGGCCCGTTGCTAGTTGATGCTGACCTCCAGGCCGCGCTCGACTCAGGCAAGGTTGCTGGCGCAGCGCTCGACGTTCCAGAGCGAGCCGATCACCGAGCATCCGCTCTTCTCTTATCCCAACGTCATCGTTACGCCGCACCTTGGCGCGTCA
>CAIJLJ010000091.1 GCA_903821395.1 uncultured Solirubrobacterales bacterium
AGATCTCGGTGTAGACCGCAAGCGAGAGGTAGAGAACACAGTCGATCAGAAGAATTACGACGTTCAGCTGCCGCGCCGGGAAGCGGCGCACAAGCCGCGCACTAATCGGCATCATGATCAGCGTTGGGGCCGAGATAAAGGCCCCGGTCGCGGCCACATCGAAGGCCGAGCTCGCGGAGCTGAACGAGCCGAAGCTGAGGACGAGAAGCAGAACTCCCCATCCGAACGATTGCAGCGTAATTGTCGCTAGAAACGGGCGCAGCCCTGAGCCCGGCGCGCTGGCTGCGGGAACCTGGGGCTCGGCCGTCATCTGCTGGGAAGATAGAGATTGGCGCGGCTAACCGGTGACGCCGCTGCTGGTCTTCTTTAGCGTCACGAATCGTGTGATTGTCCGCGCTGCGCCTCCGGTGGGGGTGAAGGTTGTGCGCAGCGTCACGCGAACCGCCCCGCGGTGGCGGGCTGAGCGAACCGCGGAGGTCAGCTTGCAGCTGAGCGTGTAGCGGCCAGCCTTGGTGATCTTCTTTGAGTCTGTGCAGGCGTTCAGCCGCCTAGCAATACCGGCACTAGCCAAGCTGCTGAAGCTTCCTCGCTGCTGAGCGACCCCGGGGCCGCTGGTAGTGATGACCGACTGAAGCGAAGAGCTTGACGAGCCGGATGGCGTCAGGAGGAAGGCATTTGATGGCTTGGGCGTTGGCGGTGTCGGCCCGGGCGGTGTCGGTGATGGTGGAGTTGGAGTCTCGCAAGTCCAGCCCTGCAGCGTTCCGTACCAGCGCAGGAACGGGTAGCCGCCGTTGTGGTCGGCGCAGCTAACCCACTTCTTCGTCGTTGGCATTGTGGCCGAGATGTCCCAGTTTGCGTTCGAGTAAAACTCGGCCGTTTTCATCTGGGCCTGCGTTGCCTGAGTGCCGTAGGAGTTTGCGTGGGTGTTATCGGCGTCGGTCGGGTTCCAGAATGACGCCGTGATCACAGGAACATTTGGGTCGAAAGTCCCCAGTACTCCCCCGACAGCGCTGGCTTCCCCGTGCACCGCGCTTCGCGAGTAGGTGTTGCTGATCGTCAAGTTACCCGCGTAGTTCTTCCCAGCCACGCCGCCTGCCGGTCCTACACCCGTCAGGGTTCCAGTCGAGTAAGAATCGGTTATCGAGTTGCCTGCCGACGCCACGCTGCCGTTCACGTTTGAAGCGCCGACTAGGCCTCCAATCGAATTGCTCGCCGCATCGGACCGCGGGTCAGAGAACGTGACGTCACCCGTGGCAAAGGATTCTGAGATCGCGGTTCCACTGCTCGGCTCGTGGCTGAGCAGTCCCACCAGTCCTCCCGCGTACCCCTCTCCGAGCGCAGTGACAGTCACGTTTCCGCTCGCGAATGACCTTGTAACTGTTACCGGCGCCGATTGAGACCAGATGCCACCGATCAGCCCTCCGATGAAGATACCTCCGCTCACCGCGCCGGTCGCTGACGAATCTGAGATGACACTGCTGCGGCTCTCGCCCCCCTCAGCGCTGCCCACTAGACCGCCAGCGCACCAAAGGTACCCGACGATCACAGCGGCGGACGAGGACGACGAAATATCTGAACCGCCATTCAGCACCCCCACGATCCCTCCGGCCTCTTGGCCGGTGATTGTCCCGCTGGAGTGGACGTTGGCGATCTGCGTTTCGTTGTCGGCTAGTCCGACCAACGCGCCAACGCCCCACCAATTCGTGCCGTTGCCTGTCGTAAGCGAGGCCCTGGCGTTTTCGAGGTAAAGATTGGCG
>CAIJLJ010000092.1 GCA_903821395.1 uncultured Solirubrobacterales bacterium
AATGCTTGGGGGCGATCAGGAAGTCTTCACTGTAGAGCGGGAAATGTTCCCACGAGGGAATGACCTTGAGCCCCGGCGAGCTCTTGGCCTCCTTCTTTTTCCCCCAGAGTTTGGCAGCGTGATTAACCCCGATCGTGACCATCTCATTGAAGGACTCCTCTGCGTCAGAAACTTCGCGCCACTTTGACAGCGCGTCTGTGTTCTCTTGTGACAACGGTGGTGCGGCCATGATTCCCTCCTCCTTAGCGAACTTCAAGAACTCATTAATCATCCACAAATCGACTTCGCCTAAAGGCTTCCGTCCGTTTTCTCGTCCCTCGTGGTCTAAGTCGCGAAACTGCTCAATCTTTTGAATCGTCGCCTGCCAAGACCTTTGAGGAACATGAGGACAACTCTTCGCCGCGGGTACAAACGGAAGCTGATCTTCAGGCGCGAGTATTACTACCGGCACCTTGCCGTCTTCCGCATATGCCTCAATCTGGCCGTCTCCGAGCCCGGCGCCATGTTTCACCTCCACCCGAACGCGGACCTGGCCGAGCCTGATTTCGATGTCGACGTATCTCACCTTGCCTGAGGGCCGGAGCAGCCTTTGCGTTTGTATTTCTCTGCGTTCGTCGCTAGACAATTCGGCCAGCTTTTCCGCGGCGCTTGTCGTGGCCGTGTTCGCCGTCCAGGTCTCGTCACACCAGGGATCACGGGCTTGCTGGTCCAGCCAGCCGCGAACCAGCTCAAGTGTCAACCCGGGGACTTGTTCAAGAAGAGCAGCGAAAGCCTCGGTCAGCCTGTTCTCGTGCGGATCCGAGCCACCGACCGTGGCGTATTTGGTTACGCGTGAAAAGAAACTCTTTTCCTGCACCACACGACAATAACCAGATGTCAGCTTTTGAGAGCAACGTGCGACCTACTTAGTACCAATGACTACTAACTCCCAAATCACACCCACCACCCAATCCCGCTACCGCGGCGCCCTGCTGGGGCTCGCGACCGGTGACGCGCTCGGCACTACGGTCGAGTTCAGCGCGCCTGGCAGCTTTGAGCCGGTGACCGACATGGTCGGTGGCGGCCCGTTCAACCTCCCCGCCGGCGCGTGGACCGATGACACTTCGATGGCGCTCTGCCTTGGCGAGAGCCTGCTCGCCTGCGGCGGCTTCACGGCCAAGGATCAGCTTCAGCGCTACGTGCGTTGGTACCGCGAGGGTTACCTCTCGAGCACCGGCAAACACTTCGATATTGGCGGCGCCACGCGCGCCGCGCTTCACCGCTTCGAAGAGACCGGCGAACCCTTCCAAGACTTCGCGGCACCGACCGCGGCCGGCAACGGCCCGCTGATGAAGCTCGCGCCCATCCCAATGGCCTACGCCAAGTACCCGCAGGACGCACTCACCTTCGCCGACCTCAGCTGCCTCACCACGCACGGCGATCCACAAGCTTTCAGCGCAACCAGATACTTCGCCGCGCTGATCCTCGCCGCGCTCAGCGGCGAGGACGTGCCCGCAATGCTACGCGCGGGCACAACCGCGCAGCTCACAACGCTCACCGAAAGCGCCACACCCCACGACAAGGTCGCCGCAATCGCCGCCGGCTCCTACAACACAAAGCAGCCACCGGAGATCCGCGGCACCGGCTACATCATCGACGCGCTCGAAGCTGCGCTCTGGGCGCTCGCAAACCACGACAGTTTCGAGCAGGGCGTGCTCGCCGCAGTCAACCTCGGCGATGACGCCGACACCACGGCAGCGATCTACGGCCAGCTCGCCGGCGCGATCTACGGGGTCGAAGCGATCCCTGAGCGTTGGCTAGAGAAGCTCGTGATGGGCACCGAGATCA
>CAIJLJ010000093.1 GCA_903821395.1 uncultured Solirubrobacterales bacterium
CTTGGTGTCAGCGCTCGACGCCCGGTCGATCTCGGCGCGCAACGCGGAGACCGACGCGGTCCCTGGTCGCGTGCAGAAGGCGCTGGAGAAGGCGGCTCGGCTCTTGGAACCCAAGGTGCGGTCAATCTCGATCGAGCGCTCCACGCTCGCCACCGCGGACGACGTCGACGCGTGGGTCGAGCGGCAGAAGAAGACCCTCGTCGAGGCCATCAAGGATGGCCCCGTTCTCGTGAGCTGAGGAGCACCTATGGCGTCGCTGGATCGCAACCTACGCAGAGACCTCGAGAGCGCGGTGAGGCAGGCGCGCCGTGTGGCGGAAGCCGGCGCACGTGACGTACTTGACCAGCTTGCCGTTGGGCATCACGAGCCGTGGTCAGCGCTAACGCCGCCGCAGCGCACGCTGAGGAACCGGCTGCGCGCGCATGGAAGGCAGCTCGGTGATCGCCTCGACGAGAAGAAGGGCGTGCAGACGATCGATCATCTCGCGGGCGAGTGTGCCTACGAACACTGGCATCGATTGCTTTTCGCCCGCTTTCTCGCCGAGAACGACCTGCTCGTTGAGCCCGACTCCGGCATGGCTCTTTCTCTCGACGAATGCCGTGAGTTGGCGCGCGAGCGAGCCGTCGATTGGCTTGTACTCGCGAGCGAGTTCGCCCAGCGCATGCTCCCCCAGATCTTCCGGGCCGGGGACCCTGTACTTGAGGTGACGCTGCCTCCCGAGAAGCGCCAGTCGTTGGAGAAGATTCTTGGCGACCTTCCTCGCGACGTGTTCGTTGCCGACGACAGTCTCGGGTGGGTGTACCAGTTCTGGCAGGCCGACCTTAAGGATGCGGTCAACGCGTCAGAGAAGAAGATCGGTGCCGACGAGCTTCCGGCGGTTACCCAGCTCTTCACTGAGGACTACATGGTGCTGTTTCTCCTGCACAACACGCTCGGAGCGTGGTGGGCAGGACGGGTACTTGGTGAGCGGCCACTCATCGCGCGCTCAGCCGCGTCGGAGAACGAGCTTCGCGCTGCGTGCGCACTGCCTGGAATCGACTGGGGCTACCTGAGGTTCGTTCAACGCAACGGCGCATGGGCCCCCGCCGCAGGTACGTTTGACTCATGGCCCCAGTCAGCGAAGGACCTCACGCTTCTCGACCCGTGCATGGGGAGCGGGCATTTCTTGGCGTTCGCGCTTCCGATTCTCGCCGCGCTTCGCTCGCAACAGGAGGGCCTCGGGCCGTCGGAGTCCGTAGATGCCGTTCTTCGACAGAATCTGTTTGGACTTGAGCTCGATCCTAGATGCACACAGATCGCCGCGTTCAACGTCGCACTAGCCGCTTGGCGCATTGGTGGCCATCGGCAACTCCCGAGGCTGCAGCTGGCATGCTCTGGCATGACGGTTCGCGCTGGCGAGCAAGACTGGAAGATCTTGGCCGGCGGCGACGTTCGACTCGCCTCTGGCATGCACCGTCTTCATGAGCTCTTTAGACAGGCACCCTCGCTTGGCAGTCTTATCGACCCCCGCAGACTAAAAGACACGCTGTTCGAGGCGGGCTTCTCCGACCTGCAGCCGCTCTTTGAACGTGCGATGTCTACCGAGGCGGACGACACGTCGGAGCTTGCCGTTGCTGCAAGTGGAATCGCCAAGGCCGCCGACATCTTGGCCCGGCGCTTCCATCTGATTGCCACGAATCCGCCGTTTCTCGGCCTTGAGCGCCAAGCATCGGTGCTTGAGGGGTACGTGAAGGAGCACTTTGACGCCTCGAAGCGTGAACTCGCGCTTTGCTTTCTCGAACGAGCGCGCGACATGGTTGAACCGGGCGGCGTACGCGCATTCGTCCTTCCGGGTGAATGGACGTTCGTAAGATCACATCGCGACTATCGGGCGCAGGTCCTCCGGTCGTCCTCGCTCGCAGTTCTCGCTCGCCTCGGCACGAACAGCTTTGTTACAGGCATTCGCGCGACTCCGATTCTGTTGATCGCCGGCGACAAGAGAACCGACGGCGACTGTGTCGTCCTCGATGCGGCTTCCGCACCCTACGCCGACAAGCCTGGAAGACTTGTTCGTGACCCCACCTGCATCATCGCTCAGCGCACCTGGCAGGACTCTACCGACTGTCGTCTTGTCAATTCTGGCCCGGCGCGCAAGGAGGGTGTGATCACCCTGGGAGACATCGCTGACGTTCGCAATGGGCTTTCTGCAGGTGACAGCTGCCGGTTCGAGGCCTGCTTCTGGGAAGTACGAGTCGTCGGTGGTGTCTGGGACTTGTTGCAAACTTCGCCTGAAGAGCCTGGCCTCTTCCGAGGTCGCACGAAAGTGGTGCGCTGGGAAAACGAGCGAGGCTCGATGGCGCAGTTGGCTGAAAGCGTCCGGCACCTGAATCACGCAGCTCAGAATTGGAGGCGCGGCAAGCCGCTGTGGGGACGTAATGGCGTTGTCGTGAGCCAAATCGGCGCGAAGACTGCGCTCTATGGTGGCCACAGATACGACGGCAGCTGCTTTGCCATCGTTCCGAACGACCCGGCGCACGTCGACGCGCTCGTGGCATTCGCGCTCTCTGGGGAACTGAAGACAGAGCTGCAGCGGATTAATCCGACATGGAATCTCAAGTCTCCGAAGACGCTTCTTCAGCTTCCGATTGATCTTGAGGAGTGCCAGGCCACCGCGAGTGCGATGTTTCCGGATGGAGTGCCGAAGGCACGCTCCGCGGACGTGCGGCAGTGGACCTTCTCCGGCGATATCCCGGGGGCATCTGCGCCTCTCGTCGCAGCACTCGGCACGCTTCTGGGCTATCGATGGCCGTCGGCAGACCCATCTCGGCTGGCTCGGCACGTCGACGAAGACGGCATCGTGTGCACCGTAGCGGTGCGAGGAGAGGAGTCTGCCGCCGCACGTGTGTCTGCGCTTCTGGCAGATGCGTTTGGGGACCAATGGTCCTCGGCGAAACTGGGCGAGTTGCTAGCGGCGGAAGACTACCAAGGCACCTCGCTCGAGGATTGGATTCGGGATGCCTTTTTTGAAAGGCACTGCTCGCTGTTTGAGCAGCGCCCGTTCATTTGGCACGTCTGGGACGGTGTCCGTGGAGGCTTCGGCGCACTGGTGAACTATCATCGCCTTGTTGCGCCGGGCGGCGAAGGGAAGCGCACGCTCGAGAAGCTGATCTACACGTATCTCGGTGACTGGATTGATCGGCAACGCGCGGACCAGAAGTCCGGCATCGAGGGCGCGGACAGCCGTGTAGCGGCTGCGGAGCACCTCAAACACGAACTTGAGAGGATTCTTGTTGGAGAGCCGCCGTATGACATCTTCATCCGGTGGAAGCCGTTGCATCAGCAGCCCGTCGGCTGGGACCCCGACATCGACGATGGCGTTCGAGTCAACATTCGCCCGTTCGCAATGGCGAGACCCTTGAATGCGCGCGCCCGAAGCGCCTGTATCCTTCGCGTGACGCCGGCGCTGTCTTGGGAAAAGGACCGAGGGAAGGAGCCGGCTGGGACCATCGACGACTTTCCATGGTTCTGGAGCTGGGATTCGGAGTCCGCGGACTTCCTCGGTGGCGCTGAGTTCGACGGTAACCGCTGGAACGACCTCCACTACTCGCGCGCCGTAAAGCTCGCCGCACGCGAGCGCGCCAAGGGAGGCAAGTCGTGACGACCTCCAAGCGGCGAAGCGCGCCGCCTCGCGCGAAGGGCTTCCTGGACGCGCTCGAGACCTCGTTCATCGAGGCGCTCCGGACGCCCGAAGGCACCGCCGAGCCCGTAGCCCTGCTGTGGACCGACGCCGACCGCCAGTGGGTTGGACTGATGGCGCGCCTGCAGACTGCGCTCCCGCAGGTGTTCACGCTCGGTCCGTACAAGCCGACGGAGCGCACGGGCCCGGCGGTGTGGCTGCGCTGCATCGTCGATCGCGCGCTGCCAGAGGTTCACGTCCCTGATGGCGTGGTGCCGATCCTCTACCTCCCCGGAGTGCCGCGCCAGGCGCTGCGCGCGGGTGAGGAATGCCCACGGGAACTCCAGCCTCTCGTCGAGCTGCTCTACCGCGGACGC
>CAIJLJ010000094.1 GCA_903821395.1 uncultured Solirubrobacterales bacterium
AAAGAGGGGAGCATCGTTTCGGTCGTGGTTGCTTGGGAGCTTTCCTGGTACGCCTACGAGATCGATCTCGCTGACGAAGGCGCCGGTGCTCGGTTGATCGACCAAGGAGCCGAGCTCGACGAACTTGACGACGCCGATCGGAGCCCCAACGCCGTCGCCGATTCGCGCGGCATGCTGCATACGGCAGTCGAGGCACAGTGAAGCTGACGGTTCACGTAGACGGCGGCTCACGCGGCAACCCGGGTCCAGCCGCGGCCGGCGCGGTAGCTTCCAACGCTGACGGCGAGATCGTCGCTGAACGAGGCGAGATGATCGGTATCGCTACCAACAACGTGGCCGAGTATCGAGCGGTGCTGCTGGGCGCTAGCTTGGCTCTCGAGCTGGGCGCCAGCGAGATCGAGCTTGTCAACGATTCGGAGCTGATCGCGCATCAATTGAACGGCAAGTACAAGGTCAAGCACGTCGACATGAAACCGCTCTATCTAGAAGCGATAACCGCTCTGAACGATTTCGAGAGCTGGTCTATTCGTTGCGTGCGCCGCGAACAGAACGAGTTAGCTGATCTGCTCGTAAATCAGACGCTCGACGCCGGTTCGCTCTAAAGCAGCCCGGCCTTCGGGCCGTCTTCCTCGTTCTTGCGGCCAACCCCAGTCTTCTGGAGCAGTGCCCAGCCAGCGGGCAGCAGCGCGGCTGCGAAGGCCAGCTTGACTAGGTCGCCAAGGATGAACGGCTGCACGCCGGTCTTGTAGGCCGCAGACCAGCCGAATGCGACCCCGTCGCCTGCTGGTGCCCAGTTCGCGAGCCATGGCACACCAAAGGCGTAGATGATGATGTTTCCGAGCAGCAGCGCTCCGACCATTGCCATGACGCGGCGATCCGCTCCCCGCTCGGCCATCCAACCAACTACCGCCGCGGCGACGATGAAGCCAAGGATGTAGCCGCCCGTAGCGCCGCTAATGATGTCCCAGCCGCCTGACTGGTCGCTAAAGATTGGTGCCCCTAGTGCGCCGATGATGAAGTAGAGCGCTAGTGCTGCCGCTCCACGTTTTGAGCCAAGGATGCCGCCAACAAGCAGTACAGCCAACGTCTGGCCGGTGAACGGCACTGGGTACCAGGGGATCGAAATCTGAGCCAAGCCTGCGACTAGAGCGGTTCCGCAGAGGACTAGGACGAGATTAAGAACGATCGCGTTGCTGCGTTCTTGGGGGTGAGGGATGACTCGATCAACGATGGTCCCGTAACGCGCAGCTTGCATCTGGTGGTGCTCCTTATTCAGAGGATTGACGCGAACGATCGTACGGCATCGTCCGGACCGCCGCAGGCCGCATGGTCTGCGCGGACTGGTATAAAACGGCGATGAAACTAACCGTTCTCCTCATCCCCGCTGTTCTCTCTTCGGCCTTGCTCGCTGCCTGCGGCAGCTCTAGTAGCTCCGATACGTCGTCGACGACGACGGCGGCCAGCAGTAATACCGTCCGGCTCGGCATGGAAGGCCCGCTTTCCGGAAGCCAGAAGGTCACCGGCACCGGCATGCTCAACGGCGCCAAGCTCGCTGCCTCCACACTCAACGACAAGGGCGGCCTCCTCGGTAAGCAGATTGAAATTGTCCCGATCGACGACGCTGCAGACCCAGCGACCGGCGTTACCGCCGCCAACGCGGCGATCAAGAACGGTCTCGACGGGGTAGTCGGCCCTTACAACTCGGGCACTGGGATTAAGACCCTGCCGCTCTACATATCTGCCGGCCTGACTCCAATCCGCCTTACGTCGGATAGCGCTACAAATGGGATGGGCTACACGCTTCAGCCGATGGATTACCAAATTGCCCCGGCAGCCACCACAGCGCTGACCGACTGGCTGAAGGTTAAGTCGGCCGCGATTGCCTACGACCCGACGCCTGGCTACACGGCGACTGTTGGCGCGCAAATGAAGTCTCTACTCGAGAAGGCCGGTGTGAAGGTGACGGCCTATGAGGCTGTTAAGCCTGGCGCGTCGAACTACACAAGCACTGTGACCAAGCTCGAAGCAACCAACCCCGACGTGATCTACTCGGTTGTGTACTTCCCTGAAGGCGGCTTGATCGCGAAGGCGATGAACGCCAGCACTTCGAAGGTCAAGTGCGTAGCCGATTACGCCTCCGACGACCCGGGCTTCGTAACAACTGCCGGGAAGGCCGCTGCGCAGAATTGCCCTGTCGTAGGTGTTCCGTCACCAGGCGACTTCCCGACGGGCGGCTCGTTCGATGCCGCCTACCAGAAGCAATTTGGCCAAGGCCCAGGCACTTGGAGCTCCTATGTTTACGACTCCGTCAATCTGCTCGCCGATTGCGTCAAGAGCGCCGGTGGCTTCGATAACAACCCGAACGCGGATGGCTCAACGACAGCTCAGGTCTCTGGCTCGACGTCGCTGACTAAGTGCCTGAACGGAACAAAGGACTGGAAGGGCGTGACCGGATCGGTCACGATCGACCCAGCAAACGGCAATCGCAACCCTGCGACTGTCGTCGTTCTAAGCACCGATAGCAACGGCGCGCTGCATGTAGATAAGAGCTGGGCGCAGGCGGTTGGCGCGCCCTACTAAGCGCCGAGAAGTACCGCCAGCAAAGCCATAGCGAGCATCGACCCGATGATTCCGACCGAGGCGAGCGGTCGGTTTTCGCGCGGGCCGATCGCTTCAGGCAGCAGCTCGAGCGCAACCAGCGCCAGCATTGCCCCGGCCGCAAAGCCGAGCGACCACGGCAGCAGAGAGGTGATTTGCTCGACGAGTAGGAATGCAATGACGGCGCCGATTGGCTGCGGCACGCTAGTTCCAACCGCAGCCCAGAATTGTTGCGAGCCACTGAACCCCGCTTGCGCCATCGGGATCGCCGTCGCCGTGCCTTCCGGCACGTTCTGCAGGGCTATAGCGATGAAGACAAAGAGCCCGAGAGTGCTATCGGCCGACCACGAAGAACCGAGCGCAAAGCCTTCCGGCAAGCTGTGGACAAAAAGCACCACGAACACCAGCGCCGAGCGGCGCACATGGACGCCGCTCAGTTCACCGACATGCATTTCACGCCCTGCCATCGCGCGTTGGCCGAGAACGAGGAACGCGACGCCAATCACGCCGCCGACGATCAGCGGGACCCACTCGGCCTTGCTGATCGGCTCGACGATCAGGCCGACTGAGGCCGCTGTCATCACGCCGGCAGCGATTCCCCACAGCAGCGGCCGCCACCTCGCGGTGCGTTCTGGGCCAAGCCAAGTAACTGGGAGCGCGCCCAGCCCGGTTGCCAGCGCAGTCACGCAGGCCAGTAGGAAAACGGTAAGCAACGCCACCGGCGCAGATTACGGCAGTACACGGCGCGAGCCAGCGCCATAGCGGATGATGTGCGTCGCTATCCGCGCCATTCGGTTGATCATCACTGAGTAGCCCACCACGACGCTGTCAAGCCTGCTGCGTCACCGAGGGCGTCTTGGGTTACCGGCGCACGCCTTGAGCAGGACAGGTATGTTCGTTCGATGCGTTCATTCTCGCAAGCTCTTTAAAACGTTCTTGCGCCTGTTCGGTCCGCATGCGACCCACTACCCAAGGAGCAGATATGACGCATCGCCCTAGCCGTCTCGCAACTACCTCGGCCGTTCTCGGCCTCGCCGTGCTTATCGTTGCGCCCGTTGCCCAAGCTTCGTCCGGGAACGTCGCCGTTCCCGCGGCCAGCTCGGCGTCCACACGGGCTCTCAACCTGATGCCCGCCAAGATCAGAGCGGGTCTCGACATCCGAATGTCCGACCGGCCGTACGCGCTCTGCGCGGCGAGCAACATCACTCCCAGCACTAGGACGACTTACATCAACGGGGTGAAGTACCGGCTTGGCACGGGACTCTGCCCGATCATCAAGGGCCAGACGGTCTACAACGCGAGCCTCCAGGGCACGAGGCCGACCGTGAAGGGCGCATCAACGGTCTGGTCGAGCTTTGGTGGGCCAGCAACATTTGCTCAATACAGCGCCGAAACTGGCTGGACCGTGGCTGCCGCGAAAATGCGGCTGGGCATTGTCGGCGCTGCCCCTAACAAGGGGATGGCGAACTTCTGGGGTTTCCCCTGCGCCGTGACCACACCGGTGACCATCGGTGGGGTTAAGTACCCGATGGCAATGTGTGCGGGCCCGCTGATGGAGAACCCTGACAACCGCCCTGCGGCCTACGGCGTGTTGATGGGAACGGACGCCCCTACCTCCGCGGAGATTCCGGTCGGCGCCACCACGATGACCAACGGTCCGCTCGCAGGTTTGGGGAACTGGCTCATAAACCCGTTTATGGCTGCGAGCATCGCCCAGACCCGCTAGTTGGTTCCGTCAGGACGTAGCTTCGGCCCGGCTTGCCCGGTCCGGAGCGCGTCCCGGCCGAGTATCGCTAACCTCGCCGGTTAGATGATCTCCACTAATCAACTTAAGAACGGCAATCACATCGAGGTCGACGGCACGGTTTTTAAGGTCGTCGATTTCCAGCACGTCAAGCCGGGGAAGGGTCCTGCCTTCGTTCGCACGAAGCTGCGCCGCACCTCCGACGGCAATGTGATCGATAAGACCTTCCGCGCCGGCGAGAAGTTTCGCTCAGTTCGCTCTGAGGCGCGGCGGATGAGCTTCCTCTATTCAGATGGCACGGAAGCGCACTTCATGGACAGCGAGTCCTTCGAGCAGATCGCGCTTCCGCTCGCGCTCGTCGAGGACGAGCTCCGCTGGACGAAGCCCAATGACGACGTCGACATGCTCTTTATCGATTCGGAGCCAAGCACGCTCCAGCTTCCCGCGTCGGTCGAACTCGCAGTAACGGAGACGGAACCCGGGCTTCGCGGCGACACGGCGTCGGGGGGCGGCAATAAGCCAGCGACGCTTGAGACTGGCGCGGTTATTCAGGTTCCACTGTTCGTCAACATCGGCGACAAAATTAAGGTTCAGACCGATACCGGCGACTACATGTCGCGCGCGTAGGCGCCCGGCCCGGCCGTGTCGCGTCGCAGTGAGCAGCGCCGAGACGCCGCTTTCGTTCTCTACGAGGCCGAAATTGCTGGCGCGCCGGTCAGCGATGTGCTCGACCGCGGTGCTAGCTCGCTGACCCGCTCGCTGGTTCACGCCGCCGACGACCTGCGCGAGCAGCTCGACGAGATCATTGGCCGCTACGCAATCGACTGGCGTGTTGAGCGAATCGCGATGCTCGAGCGCTGCATCATGCGCATAGCGCTGGTCGAGATGCTCTATCCCGACGCGGTACCGGCAGAGACGCCAATCCCGCCCGAAGGGGCAATTGATCAGGCGGTCGAGGTCGCGAAGGAGTACTGCGGGGCTCAGTCACCAGGCTTCGTCAATGGCATCCTGAATGCGGCGATGGCCGAAATCGGGGAGACTGCGACGAGCGATGAGTGATCTAGACACAACAGCAATCGATGAACTCGTAGAGCGGCTGAGCCGCGCCGCGCAGCAGCTGCGCGGGGGAGACCTGACGCCAGACGCCGCGGCATCGCTCGTTGAGGACTGCGCCGCGCTCGCCGGGCAGGCATCGATTGAGCTCGACCGTTTGGCGAAGGAGACCCCGGCCGAACCGCCGCCAGGCCAGGACACGCTGCTGTGAGGCGCCGGTGAGCTATCCCGACGATCTGCGCGAGCAGGTCGACGAGTACCTCGAGCAGTTGCGGTTCAGCGACGGGCCGACGACCGAAGGACTCGAAGAGGCGATGCGCTATTCGCTGCTCGCCGGCGGCAAGCGAATCCGGCCGGTGCTCTCGCTGGCAACCGCTGTCGTCCTCGGCCAGGAGCCGCAGTCGGTGATGCCGTTCGCGGCTGCGCTCGAGATGGTGCACAGCTACTCCCTGATCCACGACGATCTGCCAGCGATGGACGACGATGATTTGCGCCGCGGCAAGCCGTCCTGTCACGTCGCCTTCGGCGAGGACGTCGCAATCCTCGCTGGTGACGCGCTCTACGCGGAGGCGTTCCGGCTGATCCTCTCCGAGCAGTCAGGCGAGCCGCAGCGCGTGCTCAAAGCTGCGGCCGAGCTGGCCGCAGCCACCGGCGTGAATGGGATGGTCGGCGGCCAGTACCTCGACGTTGAAGCGGCTGCTGCGGCAGGGTCGGAGGGGCTGCGGGAACTTCACGCGCGCAAGACCGGCCGCTTGATAAACGCTTCGGTCGAATGCGTCTGTCTGCTCCATGGCGTTGACGATCAGAGACTGCGGAAGTTTCGCGACTTTGCCCAAGATCTCGGTGTTCTCTTCCAGATCGTCGACGACATTCTCGACGTCACCGGGTCCGACGAAGAGCTCGGTAAACCATCCGGAAGTGACGAGCGGCAGGGTAAACGAACGTACGTCAGCGAATTCGGTTTAGAACAGGCA
>CAIJLJ010000095.1 GCA_903821395.1 uncultured Solirubrobacterales bacterium
ACTGTGGAGCAGCCGGTCGCATTCGTGAAGACTGCGCTGCGCAGGTTCGCGCTGGTCAGGACCGCGCGGGTCAGGTTCGAGCCCTTCAGGTTCGCGCCGCTGAGGTTCGCGTTGCCGAGGAACGCTCCACGCAAGTCGTCTCCTCGTAGGTTCGCGCCCCGCAGGTCCGCGCGGTTTAGGTTCACGCCCCGCAGGTTCTGACCGCTGAGATTCTTCCCAGCGCAGCTCGTCTTAGCTTTGATTACGCAGCCCTTGACGGTGCGCGCCTGGGCCGAGCCAGCGAGCAGCGCAACCGATAGAAGTGACAGACAGAAAACCTTCGCAAAAGAACGCATCGCGGGAAGATACAAAACCCGGCGGGCAAGTGCGCAGGTAACGGTTTGCAGTCTCCTACGCGGAACGCCGTAGTTCACGGATGTTCGACTCGTTCGCTTGTAGCCGTTCGGAGTCGCTCGAAGCCTCGTAGGCTTCCATGGCGCTTCCAGCGACGGCGGCCAACCTATCCCTCCTCATGGAGCGGCGCCTCCGGTTAAGCCCTCCACCGGACTCGAACCGGTGACCCCTTCCTTACCATGGGCGAACATGGCAGCAGCGCTTGGTTTCCAGAAGCGCCGGAGACGCAAGGGGATGAAGTGCGAACTCCGATGCCTGACATGATTGCTTCGTGAACAGTCTCGATTCATTGCTGGTCAAGGTCAGGGGTTGTGAGATCTGCTCGAGCGATCTTCCTCTTGGCCCGCGTCCGATCGTGCAGATCAGCCAGACCGCGCGAATCCTTGTCGCCGGCCAAGCACCTGGGAGAAAGGTTCACGACAGTGGTGTTCCTTGGGATGATCCCAGTGGGATTCGGTTGAGAGAATGGATGGGGATCGGGACTGAGCTGTTTTACGATCCGGCTCAAGTCGCCCTCGTTCCGATGGGGCTTTGCTATCCAGGAGCGGGTTCTTCAGGGGACCTCCCTCCCCGTCGTGAATGCGCACCGGCATGGCGAGCGCCCCTGCTCAAAGAGCTTCACGACCTTGAGCTGACCTTGGTGATCGGACGCTACGCTCAGGAATACCACCTACGAGAAGGCGCAAGCTCGGTCACAGAGACAGTCAAGAAGTGGCGAGACTCGTGGCCGAACATCATCCCGCTGCCGCATCCGAGTCCTCGAAACAACATCTGGCTGAAGAGGAATCCGTGGTTTGCTGAAGAGCTGCTCCCTGCTCTCCAGCAACGCGTTGGCGCGGTGTTGGCCTCCACGACAGGCCCCAACGATTAGTTCGTTGGTTGAGAGATGGCCGAAGCCCTCCACCGGACTCGAACCGGTGACCCCTTCCTTACCATGGAAGTGCTCTACCAACTGAGCTAGGAGGGCGCAGGCTCGGAGGATAGCTGGCGCTGGGCTTATTTGACTGAGCGAAAACAGTTTGCTGCGCAATTCCCGTGGAACGGTGTAAGGAGTCGTAGTTGACTGTGATTGAGCGCCTGTGAATCTTTACCGTCGCTCGCGCACCGATCCGTTCGCTACCGTGTTAAACAGCTGATGGCTCAGGTTTGCGCAACCCATTCTCTGCGCGCCGCGCTCGTCGCTGCGCTCGCTGTAACCCTTCTTGGCACGCTGGCGCCGGTAGCGGGGGCTGCGCCGCTTAGCAAGGAAACGTGGCTCAGCGGCACGACGATCACTGAGTATTACCCGGTGCCGGAGAGCTGGTTCGTGGGTCAGCGCGTCAACACGCCAGGCCTCAGCCGCAAGAGCCGCGTCGATTGGCTCTACTCGGCTCGTGGCGTATCGATGGAAGGCGACGGGATCGGTACAGACGGCAAGCGCTACCACATCGAGAACAGCGGCTCGAGTGGCTGGATCACCGCTTCCGGCGGCGCGGCCAACTTCGGTGGCGGGATCTTCGCTCCGTTCTGGCGCGGCGAAGGCTACTGGCGCGCACGCAACGGGCGCGTGACCTTCCCGCTCGAAACCGGCGGCTGGTACAACGGGACCGGCGTCAAGTACGTCAAACCAACCAACATCACTTTTGGCGCCGGCCCTTCGCGCGCGCTTAGTTACTACCGCAGCGTCGCCGTTGACCCGAGCCTGATTCCGCTCGGGAGCCTCGTCTATGTGGCCGCTTACAAGTCGAAGAACAAGGACGGCTGGTTCCGCGCCGATGACACCGGTGGCGCGATTATCGGCCATCACCTCGATGTTTACCGCCCGCCGCCGTCCCGATCATCGGACCAAGGCGGCTACCTCACCGGGCAACGCGTATTTGTAGTACCGAAGAACCGCATCGCGGCCTACCTGAAGGCACACGGCGGGTCGGTCAAGAGCTCAGGCCGTTAAGCAGCGCTGCGCTACCGCTACTGAACTAGTGCGAGCCGCTCGGAGTAGCCGAGCAGATCGGTGAGCGTGACGAACTTGTAGCCGCGTCGCCGCAGGGTGTTGACGATCTGTGGCATCGCTGCGAGCGTCTGCGAGCGCGGCCCGCCACCGTCGTGCGAAAGAATGATCCCGCCCCCGTACGTTTGCCCGAGGACGGTGTTGATGATCGAACCGGTGCCAGGTGTGCGCCAATCGTTCGGGTCAACGCTCCAGAGAATCGAAGTCATGCCAAGCGCTACCGAGCGATTCACAAGGTCGCTCCCCGTAGAGCCGTATGGAGGACGGAAGAGGCACGGCGTGAAGCCGGTTGCGCTGCGAATCGCGGCATTGGTGTCGCGCATCTGCTGGCTGGCGCCCGGGCCACCGCGACCAAGATCGGCGTGATTCCACGAGTGGTCGCCGATCATGCTGCCGCTGCTGAGGATCTTCCGCGCCAGGTAGGCCCGCGCCGAGACCTGCTGGCCGATCATGAAGAACGTTGCCGGCACGCCCAGTCGCCCAAGCTCGCGGATAAACCCGTCGGTATAGATTGACGGCCCATCGTCATAGGTCAGAGCAATTCGCTTGCCCGACGGGCCACGGCTCACCTGAGAGGCGCCGTGCCGCTCGCAGCCAACAACCTTGACCTGCCAAACGCGCGCGTCGTAGCTGCCCGCGCGCGGCAGGCGGTGAGCGCATGGGAGGGCGATCGACGGGGGTGTCACAGTCGGCGGCGCGACCTGCTGTGCTGCGCAGCCAGCGGCACTGGCGGAGGCGTAGAACTTTGCCGCCCCGGCCGGAAGCAGCGCTGCGGATGGCTCGAAGCGAAGCAGCAGCTGGTTTGGGTGCGGCTGGCTGACAGTTCCGACGACTTGCTTACC
>CAIJLJ010000096.1 GCA_903821395.1 uncultured Solirubrobacterales bacterium
CATCTCAATCCTCCGCTTTAGCTGTTTGTGTCTGCCTAATCAATTTGTACAAAGACTTACTACCGGTCTGCGCGACGATTGTCTAGGTCGTTCGCCAAGAACCATCTTCCCAACTTCCGCAATCAGCCGTCGGGCGCGACCCAAACAAGGCAGCTGGCGTCGCGTCGCAGACGGCGCGTGGCGGTTCGCAGACGCAGCCTCCCGACCTCGCTCAGCAGCGGGCCAAAGATCAGCAGCGCAGCGTTTCTCTGCGTAAGAAGCTTCAGCACCGCCTGCACCGGCCGCGGGCTGAACAGTCCGACTACCTCGACCGGAATACCAAGAGCCGCGATCCGATCGGCGGCTTCGCGCACCGCCACACGATCGTCCTCGTGCGGCAGCACCGTTGCTGCCGGCCCGAGCACCAACATCGTCGTTGGGTACATCGGGATTTGAACGGCATTAACGAGGATCAGTGGAGCGCCGGCGTCGAGGCAGCTATCAATCGCCATCTGCTCAGCGGTTGGGTCGGGCCGCAGCGCCAACGTTGCCAGCACGACCGGCCCTGATGCACCCGCAACGGGGGCCGACGGTGTAACAAGTGATGAGCGGTCTTTAATCGAAGGCATCGGCGCTCTTGAACCATTCTACGCGACTCAGCGAAGTCGATAACCAGCAAACAGCGCGGTTTTTCCCGTTCAGAAAAAGGATTGCTTGCAATCACTCCGTATCACCTGATACTAGTTCGCGCCGGGAGGAGCATCCGAACTTTGTTTCGGTTGCCCGACGTAGCACTATGCAACCAGAACAGAAAGTGGGCTCAGATGGCATCTGCACACGTTGATCATCATCAGTTGATCAAGTCAATGAGTTGGTGGGACGGCTTCGTTGTCGCGCTCGCAAACCCAGGCTTCCTGATCGCTGCCCTTGGAGGCTCAATCGGCGTCCTCGGTACGACCGGCGCGGTCATCCTATGGACGATCTCGATCCTGCTCGGCGCGTTGCAGAACAACATCTATGCCGAACTCGCGACGATGTTCCCAGAGAAATCTGGCGGTCTTGCGATCTACGCCCACGAGGCGTTCCGCAAGTACACGAACTTCGTCGGCCCAGTCGTTGCCTTCGGTTACTGGATGGGTTGGTCGGTGGTTCTTTCGATCAACGGTCTTATCGTCGGCACGCTGATCGTTACCCAATGGTTCCCTGACGCAACTTGGACCACGGGCCAGCAGGCAGCCAACTCAATCGGCTTTGGTCTTAGCTGGCCGATCATCATCGGCGTTGCATCGATCATCATCGTCTGGCTGTTCAACATCTTTGGCGTGAGGCCAGCAGTGTGGTTTGGCTACGTCACCGGTGGCCTACTGCTAATCCCTGCCTTCGTTCTAATGTTCCTCCCTTACATCACGGGCGACTGGCACTCAGCGAACATGACCTCGGAGATCACCGCGAACGGCGGGTTCTTCCTCGCAATAACTTGGCTCTACTTCATGTGTTGGTCGTCGTACGGCTTTGAGTGCGTCGCGGCCTTCGCGCCGGAGTACCACAACACCGAGAAGGACACGCCGCTGGCGCTGCGTGCAGCTGCGCTCTTCTCGATCGTGGTTTACGTGCTGCTGCCGCTCGGACTGGGCGGCACGCTCGGTACGGCGACTGTCGCCGCAGATCCGACCTTCATTGCGTTCTACGTCAATGCCTTCGACATTCTTGTCGGCAATGCCCTAGCGAACGTGATGGTTGTCTGCCTCGTCGCTGGCCTGATCCTCTCGATGAACACGGCGACAATGGACGGCGCGCGAGCGCTCTACGGAATCTCCAACGAGGGAATGACGATCAAGCAGCTCGGAACGCTGACGAAGCGCAAGGTTCCTGGCCTCGCGATGACGACCGACATGGTGCTGAACATCCTGTTGATCGTCTTCTTCCACGGCGTGATCGCAATCCTCGCGGTGTCCAACGTGGGCTACGTGCTTGCAACGGTCTGCGCGCTCTTCGGCTTCGTGCTGCTGCGTAAGGACCGGCCCAATTGGCCACGGCCAATCAAGCTGGCGAAGCCGTGGGTGCCGCTTGCCTTCCTGTTGGCATCGATCAACCTGTTCTTCCTCGTCTGCGGTGGTTTTGTTTTCGCCGACAAGTACGGGTACGGGATGGACAAGACGCTGATCGGGGTGGCGGTACTGGTGGTCGCCTTCCTGCTCTATATCTACCGTCACGTGGTGCAGGACAAGACCGGGGTTCGGTTCCGCGATCCAGCGCAACCGATGCCGGCCGATTCGCCATCAGCCTCGACTCCGGTCTAGGCAAGGCGCAAACTGCTGGGCGATTGCCTTGCAGCAACGAATGACAAGCGGGGGCCATTGGCCCCCGCTTCGTCGTTCAGGCCAGCTTTTGTCAGGGCAAGCGGCGAACTACTCGGATTCGGCGCGCAGGTCCCAAGTAGGAAGATCGCTAATCGCCTTGTCAAAGCCGCGTCGATGCGGTGGGCGCAGCAGCATGAACCAGACGACTAGCGCGCTAGGCAGAAGCACGAAGACTGCGAATACGTTGCCGGTCAGAGTGAAGAAGATCGCCAACGAGATCGAAACTGCCCCGAGCGCGATAGGAAGTAGGCGATAGCGGAGCTGGATCTTGCGAATCTTCTCGTACTGGTCGCGTGGGATCTTCGACGTGTCATAGGAGCGGCTGCAGTTTGGGCAGCTCCAACGGTCGCCATAGTGGAGTTCGGTCTTCTCGCCGCACTCACAGTCAACCGTGATCAGTGGACCGCGGAGAACAGTTCCCGGGGCTTCGTGACCGATCCGCTCGCGCTCACTGAACGGAACGCGCTTGCGCCGCTTCATCCCAAACGGCCCCTTCGTGTACTCGGGCTTTGCCTCGCTTCTGAGGTCGAGTTCACCGGCATCAGCTTGCGCGCGGCCTCGCTTACCCATTTGTCAGGATCTCCTCGCTGATCAGCATTTGGCCATCCTAGTCGGCGCAGCGACGGCTCGTACAGCGCCGCTCAGCGAAGCGCCCGCCGGCGGGGTGGCAAAAGTAGCGGCGCGGGACTATTGTACGAATTTGACCTAAGACGTCCCGATGAGGCATCATCGCGCTTCACCGGCTAAGAACAGACAGTCAACAATGGGAGAGGGTTTCGAGCTATGGCTGAAGTAAACGGAGTGAAGATGGGCGGAGGAATCAGCGACGTGCTGGAGTCTCCACGAACAGCGGCGACACCAAAGACGCTCGAGGAGGCACGCAACGCTCCCGGCCGCCGCGAGAAGATCGAAGAGCTGACGAAGCGGATCGAAGCTGAAGGCATTGATTTCGTTTACTTCCAGCAGGTCTCTGTTACAGGCCGTGTACTGGGCAAGGGCGTCGTTGCCTCATTCTTCCCCCAGGTCGCTGAGAAGGGCTACCAGCTCGTCTACGGCGCAACCGCCAACCTCTTTACCGACCGCCACGGCGAGTACATCGGCTTTACGCCGGACGACTCAGAGCTCGCGGCGATCGCAGACCTTGACACCTTCCAAGTACTTCCTTGGGAGCCACGAGTAGCGCGAGTCTTCTGTGACTGTTACGACACAGAGACCGGCGAACGCTTCGACGCCGATGCGCGCCAGAACCTCAAGCAGGTTGTGCAGCGCTTTGAAGATGAGCTTGGTCTCCACTTCCTGATCGGCATCGAGCCGGAGATGATGTGGCTGCGCAAGCCGCTCCCAGGCGAGGCGCCGGTAGGCGTAACGGAGCCTTACTGCTACCACATCCATCAGTTCGAGGAACTTCGTCCGGTGCTGCTCGACGTCGTCGAATACGGCCAGAAGATGGGCCTCGACATGAGCTACGGCGACCACGAGGACGCCCCCGGCCAGCTGGAGCTGAACTTCCGCTTCGACCGCCCGGTCAAGACAGCCGACAACATCACGACCTACCGCCAGATCTGTGCCGCGGTTGGCCGCAAGCACGACCTGCTGCCGACCTTTATGCCGAAGCCGTTCACTGGCGTCGCGGCTAACGGCCACCACCACCACTTCACGCTCGTCGACGACAACGGCAACAACGTCTTCTCCGATCCGGACGGCCCGGCATCTCTTTCAGAGACCGGGCTTCAGTTCCTCGGCGGACTGCTCGAGCACTTCCACGCGCTGATGTGCGTTGGCAACCCGACCGTCAACTCGTACGTCCGTATGTGGGACACCGGCTTCTGGGCTCCGATCTACCGCAACTGGGGCTGGCAGAACCGAACATGCACGGTGCGCGTAGCGAGCGGCGGCCGCTTCGAGTACCGCGGCGTCGACTCTTCCTGCAACCCGTACCTGACCGTTGCTGCACTTCTCAACGCGGGCCTCGACGGGCTTCACAAGAAGATCGACCCGGGCCCGCCGCAGGTTGGCAACACTTACGAGCTGCTCAAGGCTGGCGCACAGATTGAAAGGGTGCCGGACAACCTCGGGCAGGCGCTCGACGAGCTGGCAAAGGACGAAGTCGTCAAGGCAGCGATGCCAGGCAAGCTCTACGAGATCTTCAACCACTACAAGCGCGATGAGTGGGAGCGCCACCTCGCATCGGTCACCGACTGGGAGCGGGACGAGTACCTCGAGTACCTCCCGTAACCGCTCACCCACCTACCCAACCTCAATCAGGAGATCTAGCTTATGTGTGGAATTGCAGGAATCATCTACCGCGACGGCCCTCACGCCGTAGGCGAGGACATGACGAAGATGCTGCAGTCAATGAAGCATCGCGGCCCCGACTCAACCGGTTATGCGCTTTACGGCACGCCGAGCGAGGCATTTCGTATGCGAATCACGCTTGCCGACACCAACGACAAGCGCGACTTCGACTTCTCAGAGCGGCTGCTGCGTCGCCGCTCAGAGGTTGAAGGCAGACTGCGTGCGGTCGGCGCAACCGTCACCGAGATCGACGAGACAACCGACTACACGTCAACCTTCACGTTCGATTTCAGCGGCGACCTGAAGACGCTTGCCGACCAGGTTGAATCGGTCCGTGACACGCAGGTTCTGTCACTCGGCCACTCGCTCGAAATCGTCAAGGACATCGGCGACGCCGAGACGGTCGCCGCGCAGTACAACCTCGACAAGATGCAGGGCACTCACGGCATCGGCCACGTGCGGATGGCAACTGAGTCTGACGTCGACATTGCCGGCGCTCACCCCTACTGGGCATACCCGTTCTCAGACGTCGCGGTTGTCCACAACGGCCAGCTGACGAACTACTTCTACTGGCGACGGCGCCTTGAGCGCAGTGGGCACCGATTCCAGTCAGCTTGCGACTCCGAGATCATCGCCGTCTACCTGGCGGAGCAGATGGCAGAGGGCGCATCGCTTGAGGACGCGATGAACCAGAGCATGGAAGACCTCGACGGGGTCTTCACATACCTCTGCGTCACTGCCGACTCGCTGGGGATGGCGAAGGATGAGCTGGCCGCCAAGCCACTCGTTCTCTACGAAAGCGACAACATCATCGCCGTCGCATCTGAGGAGATCGCGATTCGCGAAGTAGTACCAGGCGAAATTGAAACCTATGACCCATTCGAAGGAGAGGTGATGGTATGGACGCGGTAGTCGGCGAAAGCCAGATCACTTATGACGCCCGCGGACTCGTCGAAGTTGACGACACCGTGCTGGGCGTTGCAGTAGTCAAGGAC
>CAIJLJ010000097.1 GCA_903821395.1 uncultured Solirubrobacterales bacterium
CCGCCACAGCGGTCGATCTCATTCAGCGGCGCCTTCGATCAGTTTCGCGCGATTGCCCTCTTCGCCATACCTGCGCTCGCGATCAGCGCTCTGTTTCTCGCCGTCAACTACAAGGGGGTAATTGCGGCAACAGGTTCGCAGCCGTGGATTTCTATCTCCTGGCACTGGATTGTCGACGGACTGAGCTCATTGGCGATCAACAAGCAGCCATCGGTCCGCTCATTTCCTGCCCCTGCCGCGCTGGGCGGAATCTTCGTGTTGGTCGCCCTTGCGGCTGCGACGGTTAGAGGGGCTCGGAGCGCGTGGGTTTGGATCTGTGCGCTGGGCCTCGTCGTCTGCGCCGGCCTAATCGTGGCCTACCCACGGCTGGCAGAGCTTGACGTCTCGATTATTCCGCAGCTGGGTTTCCACGAATCGGACCTGCTGATCCTTGCCGTGCTGATTCCGGGAGCATGGCTTGCAGCCGGAAGCCCATCGCCGCGTGGGAAAGTGACGCGCGTCTTAGTTCCAGTGGCCTGCGCGGTTTTCGCGGTGGCGTGGATTTCGAATGGGATCTCGACGACCAACGACCTGGTCGTCACAGCCCGCGGAGAGACCGCCCACGCCGCGATTGTGAGGCTCCAAAGGACGCTCCCGTCGCTCAGTCGCGGCGCCGACGGTGTCGCCCTGTTGGATAATCGGCTGCCCAAGAACGTCAGCGATTTCGGGGAGGATCAGCTCGTCGAAACAATCAATACGTTTGTCCCTGGGGCTCGAGCTCAGAGCGCTGGCAGTGGCGGTACGCCTGTGACGATCGACGCCGACGGAACGGCGCACGCGATCCAGATTGGCCCGGCTGCGCCGGTTGGTGTTAAGCCGCCACGCTGCCTTACGACGGACGTGGCGAGTACGTTCCTCGGCGCGGGGAGTGCGGGAACCACCTTGACCTTGCCGCGCCGGGCAGCTAAGACTGGCGTTCGGTTCCTCACAATCCCGCTTCGGCGTGTTAGCCGAGCCGGGCAACTTGGAATCGTCTTCCGGCCAACCGCCGATGGACTGCCGAATCAGGTTTTCGCAGTGAACGCGGCGACTACGGCAGTCAGGGTGCTTGTGCCCGCCGGTGCGACGTCGGGCAGCCTTGCTGCGTGGGCGGGAGTCTCAGTCTGTATCGGCGATCCGCTGATAAGCAACGCGACGATAGGCTGATTAACCGGCTGATGACGAACACGACCCTCATAGCGGACAGTCTCGTGGCGCAAGACCTGCGAGTGCCTGCCGTCAAGCGATCAATGCGGACCACCCTGTGACTACGGGCGGCGGTTCCTTCCTTGAACCTGCAGAAGTTTTGGCCGAGCGTGCAGCTGAACACGCCCGCCTTCTCTCTCAGCTTGGGGCCCCGGAGAGCTGTGCCCAGATCTCTGCGGCTGCGGCGGCGATCACCGAGTCGCTACGTCGAGGAGGAACTGCCTACTTCTGTGGCAACGGTGGCAGCAGCGCAGAGGCTCAGCACCTAGTTGCCGAGTTCGTGGGGCGCTACCGCGCCGATCGTCGCCCGCTGGCTGCTGTCGCACTAGGAAGCACGCAGGCCGTCGCTAGCGCGCTCGCGAACGACTTCGGCTACGCCGAGGCCGGAATTGCCCGCGAGGTTGACGCGCTCGCACGCGAGGGCGATGTTCTTGTCGCGCTCTCAGCTAGTGGCTCGTCACCCAACATCGTCGCTGCCCTGAAGATGGCCGGTGGGAAAGGCGTGCGGACGATCGCGCTGACCGGCCAAGGGCATCAGCTAGCTGATCTCGTGGACTCGCTAATCGTCGTCGACTCGACTGTGGTCGCGTTGATTCAAGAGATGCACGCCGTCCTAGGTCACGTGATCTGCGAACTCGTGGAGGATCAGATGGGCTTCACGACATGACGCGGCCGACGACCGTCTTTGTCGATCGCGACGGAGTTGTTAACCGCAAGCAACCTGAAGGACGGTATGTGAATTCGCTGTCCGAGTTTGACCTGCTTCCGGGCAGCCTCGAGGCGCTCGCCGGCTTTGCTCGCTCGGGGATCAAAGTAGTCGTTGTGACTAATCAGCAGGGGGTAGCGAAGGGTGTCACTGATGAGAAAATGCTCGCTCAGATCCACTCGCACCTCAACGCTGAGGTCGAGGCTGCCGGCGGGCGGATCAGCCAGATCCGAGTCTGTAATCACCTCGCGGGAAGTTGTGCTTGCCGCAAGCCGGATATTGGGCTGTTCGAACAGGCTCGCGCGCTGGACCCTGAGATTGACTTCAGCCAGTCGGCCGTGATCGGCGACTCCGAGACTGACATCGAGGCCGCTCATCGAATCGGTGCGCGGGCGGTCCTCGTCACTGGCCATTCTGGCGGTGCTGTTCGTCCTGACGGAACGACTGAGGTCGCCGATCTGTCTGAGGCGCTCAACCTGCTTACGGAGCCTGACGTTGTCTGAACGCCCGCTGGGTCCGCTCAAGCTCAACCTCGGCTGTAACGCCGATCTGCGGCCCGGCTGGGTTAACGTCGACATCGCGGACTACG
>CAIJLJ010000098.1 GCA_903821395.1 uncultured Solirubrobacterales bacterium
ATTTCACACTCGATAGTCCCGACTGCGAATGCTCGATCGACAACGATGGAATACCGAGACCATAGAGCGCCAGACAGAGCGTCATGCGCCGAATGGGGCTCTCGACACAAACAGCGACGTTCGCGCTCTTCAGATCCGGAAAGCTCTGCAGTTTTTTGGCGCAGCTCAATATGCCCAATCGCAACATTTCGTACGTGACGACGCGATCTTCCATGAGAATCGCGGGTTTGGCCGGCTGCGCGAATGTCTGAAAAATGATGTATCGAAACCAGTGGCTCTGTTCCGTTCCAATGTAGCGCTATCCTCTAAGCCAAGGCGCCAGCCAGACAGGATCGCGGCGTGAGCTCGTGTCCGTCGCGCTCGATCATGCGGCGCCAGCCGAGGTAGCTCGGCAGATATTTCGACGCCACGCCTTTGAAGCGGACCATCCAGAGCTTGAAGCGGCTCTGGTAGGCATTGACGTTCTGGATGTGATAGCAGCCGATCGTCCGTTCTCCGGCGCTGGCAACGAGCGCGATCTGAACGATGTCGGTCGCCGCCGCGAACGCCTGGTAGGCCTTGTTGCCGTCGGTGACGAGCACAGCATCTTTGGCAACGACAGGTTTCAGATGGCTGCCGATCGTCTCCGCGCTGAGGTCGCAGAGCATCGCGTCGGTGGTCTCGCCGTGGCGGTCGCGCACGATCAGGATGGCATCATGCTCGTCCGTGGAAAGCCCGGGTTTCCTGGCCTTTCCGCCGCGTTTCCTGGGGGCTCGGCCGACCAGCTTGCGCGAGCCCTTCGCCGATTTGAGGATGAACGTCTCGTCCGCCTCGACGATGCCGGTGACCGCACTCGCCTTCTTGTCCCGGGCTGCTGCAAGGAAGCGATGGCGCCAGCGAAACGAGGTCTCCAGATGGATGTCGGTGCGCTCGGCGGCCTTGCGCAGGCTGACGCCGTCAACGAGCGAGCGGGCGTAGTCGAGCCACTTCTCGCGCAGGCGAAGCCCTGCCAGCGGCGTGCCCGTGAGCGCATTGAACGTGCTGCCGCACGCCTTGCACATGTAGCGCTTGAGGCCCGAGGCAGAGCCCCACGGCTTGAAGTCGGTTACGCCGCAGTGGCCGCACGCTGGGGCCGCTGCGAACCGCGTCTCGATCAAGGCGACGACCTCCTCGCCCGAGCCCTTCGCTGTCAACGCCTCGACCAGCGCCTCGCGTTGAACCTCGCTGAGGTCGCCCAACCGCTCGACAAGTGCCCGGAAATCCTGCGCTTTCATCGTGTCCATCCTGCCGCCAAATCACTGGTCAGCAAGGTCGCACAACATTCTGGCGGAACAGAGCCGTCGGGATGGGTGGTAAACCGCAGTACATGCCGTTCGATTTTCAGACGGGCAAGGAGCAATATGGGCCGCCGTCGTCGATGATGGTGCCGCAGTCCGAAGGCCAGAAGGAAGTTGCGGTCAGAACGTCGATTGATCCGATCCAGGTCAATGTGCAACAGTCGACCCCGCTATCCGGCACGGTCAACGTCAACATCACTGGGACGATCAACGGTCCAGTTGGCGGTACTGGCAGTGGCGCTGTGACCGGCGCGGCGCAGGGGTCGAGCAATGTGCCGCGTGGTGAATCGATGCCGGTCGAAACTGGCGTAGGAGGTAACTGATGCGTTGCATTCTTGCGTTGTGTGCTGCTGGGATCTGCGTTTCGGCCGTCGCCGAGCCTGGGGCTACCGGAAAGACGCCAGACGAAGTGTTCGGATGTGCGAAGCTGGAGCGCTTCAAGGAAGTGGCGATGATGACCACTGACGTTGAAGCCTCGATCAAGCTGATGAAAAGATACGTCGTCAGCAAAGAATGCGCGCTTCTGCCAAAGGGAAAATTCTACACGATTATTCA
>CAIJLJ010000099.1 GCA_903821395.1 uncultured Solirubrobacterales bacterium
ACTGCCAAGGGTGGCCGCCTAACGGCCCCTGAAGGCGGAGACGGCCCGCTCTACCAGTTGACCTAAACTGCCAGCGGGACCGCAACCATTGCGCTAACGCTGTGTTAATGAGGTCGTATGCATTCCATTCGAGCAACAATCTGCGCCGCATCGGTAGTCGCCGTTGGCTTGCTGACGCCGCTGTCGGCCCTTGCCAGCTCGACCCCTTCCAATAGCGCCGCCGCGCCGGCAGTCTCAGCCGATTCGGTAGCTTCCGACTCGGCCGCTAACGGATCCGCGTCCGTCAAGCTTGATGCCTGCACCTTGTCGGGTAGCAATGGCCGATCAGCGAGTTTCAGCTCGACAATGGCAGGCGGCCTCAACGCTGCCGCGATTGAACTCCGTTTCGATCTATTCAGTCGTCCTGTAAGCGGTGGCGCATGGACCCTTGTGAAGGGCGTGCCAAAGTTTGGCATTTGGGACCGGCCGCATAGCACCGCCGTTGTCTGGTCAAAGAGCGTCGGTGGCTTGAGCATGGGCCAGAGCTACCGCGTCGTCGTCACGCATCGCTGGCTATCGAAGCGCGGCTCTGTGATGAGGACCGCCGTTATCGCCTCGCCATCCTGCGATCAGGTTGATGCCCGTCCCGATCTGGCGCTCAGCTTCGTTGGCGCTCGCTCGCTCAGCGGAGGGAAGACGCGCTACTCAGTGCTCGTCCGAAACGTCGGCATGACTGCAGCGAGTGGTTTCAGTGTCGGAATGCGCATTAACTCTCTGGAGCTTCCAACAGCACGCGTTGTGTCACTTGGCGCGCACAAATCGACGCTCGTTACGTTCGTCGCCGCGAGCTGCACGGCCGGCTCGACGCTTAGGTTTGAAGCCGACTTTTCGAAAGAGGTTGACGAGCTAAACGAAGGCAACAACGTGGTCGGGACAGCCTGTCCGACCATGGGCGGCTAGACTTCTGCCTCGATGAAAACTGATCTGCACCCAGAGTACGTTGAGTCGCAAGTTCGTTGCACCTGTGGCAACGAGTTCGTGACGCGCTCAACCGAGTCCGAAATCGGCGTTGAGATCTGCTCCGAATGCCACCCGTTCTACACCGGCCGTCAGAAGCTGGTTGATACCGGTGGACGCGTTGAGCGCTTCCGTCGTCGCGCCGCTAAGCGCTCCGGCGTCGGTTCCTGACCGGGGCCACGGTGGCGACGGCGCAGACCCCACCGGCTCCGGCGCTTGACGCTGAGCCAGCTGAGTGGGTAGCTACGCGTGACGCACCGATCGGTGGCCAGGCGGTCCTTGAAGGCGTGATGATGCGTGGAGTTGGTGGCTGGGCCGTCGCGGTTAGGTCGCCGGCCCCCCACCAGATCGACGCAGAAGGCGAGCGGATCGATGCCAACGATCCTCCGACAGGTGAGATCAAAGTCGAAAGCACTCGCGTCAGCTCGGTCCTAGGTCGTCATCGCATTCTGCGCTTGCCGATCATTCGCGGCGTCGTGGCGCTAGGCGAGTCATTGCTGATCGGCTTCCGCGCGCTCGGCATCTCAGCCAACGCACAGCTGCCGGAAGAAGAGGAGCCAATCTCGGGCTTCATGTGGGGGCTGACAATTCTGTTCTCGCTGGTGCTGGCAGTTGGGCTCTTCTTCATCGTGCCGGTCACGGCGACCAACCTGATCAAGGATCAGCTCCACTCGGCGTTCCTCTTCTGGCTCGTCGAAGGCCTTTTGCGGACGGCGATCTTCCTTGGCTACCTGATCCTGCTTTCGAAGCTGCGCGATCTACGCCGCACCTTTGAGTACCACGGCGCCGAGCACAAGACGATCTCCTGCTACGAAGCCGGGCTTGAACTGACTCCTGAGAACGCCCAGCGCTTTTCACGCCTGCACCCGCGCTGCGGCACAAGCTTTCTGCTGATCGTGATGATCGTCGCAATCTTTGTCTTCTCGCCGCTAGGAATGCTGCCTTGGTGGGCATTGATCGTGACGCGCATCGTGGGCATCCCGCTGATTGCGGGGATCTCATTCGAGATCATCAAATTCGCCGGGCGCCACCGGACGCACAAGGCCGTCAGGGCATTGATCTGGCCAGGGCTGAAGCTGCAGCTCCTTACCACCAGAGAGCCGACCCTTGACCAGCTAGCCGTAGCGATCGTCTCGATCGAAGCAGTGCTCGCACTTGAGACTGGCGACGAAAGCAACGCCGACCTCGTCGGCGTTGAGATCGCCGCTTAGCAGCCTCGATTGCGAAGCCGCAGGCTTGCCGCGCCCGCCGCGGCTAGCCTAGGCACGGCCGATGATTGAGTCACTTGTTACCCAGATCGAAGCGCGCTTCGCCGAACTCTCTCGGGAAATCACCGACCCTGAGGTGATCGCCGACCGCGAACGCTATGCCCAAGTCGGCCGCGAATACAGCCGCCTTGAGCAGCCAGCCAAGCTGGCCGAGGCATGGCGCCGCGCAACCGACGATGCCGCAGGGGCGCAGGAGCTGATTGCCGAAGGCGGCGACGATGCTGAGGCCCATGAGATGCTCACTCAGGCTCGCGAGCAGATCGAGCAGATTGAAGAAGAGCTGCGCCTCGCGATGGTCGAGACCGACCCTAACGACGGCAAGAACGTGATCATCGAGATCCAGGGAGGCGCGGGAGGCGACGAGGCCGGGCTTTGGGCCGGCGACTGCTACCGGATGCTCGCCCGCTACGCAGAGCGGCTCGGGTTCAGTGTCGAGCCGCTCGAACTTAGTGAGGGCAAGTACACCTTCGCCGTGAAAGGCACCGGCGCCTACTCCGTCTTCAAGTTCGAAGGCGGCACGCACCGCGTTCAGCGCGTGCCGGAGACTGAATCGCAAGGTCGGATCCACACCAGCACTTCGACCGTTGCTGTGCTGCCGGAGGCCGAGGAGGTGGACATTCAGATCGATCAGAACGACCTTCAGGTTGACGTCTACCGCTCATCAGGTCCAGGCGGTCAGTCGGTCAACACCACTGATTCCGCGGTTCGCATCACCCACAAGCCGACCGGGGTAGTGGTTTCGATGCAGGACGAGAAGAGCCAGCTTCAAAACCGTGAGAAGGCGCTCCGCGTCCTTCGTGCGCGGCTCTATGAGCGCGCAATGGCTGAGCAGAACGCGGAGATCGCTGCCGACCGCCGCTCGCAGGTTGGCAGCGGTGAGCGCTCCGAGAAGATTCGCACCTACAACTTCCCTGATCGCCGCGTTACAGACCACCGCGTCAAGGTTACGGTTCACGATCTTGACGCCGTGTTAGAAGGGCAGTTGGACGAGTTGACGGCGGCCCTGCAGGCAGATGAGAAGAGCCGTCTGCTCGAAGCGCAGGCCACGCAGACCTGATGCGAGGGGTTACCGTCGCCGATGCCCTCGACGGCGCTCGCACGGCGATCGCAGCGTCAGGCAGCGACTCGGCCGCGCTCGACGCTGAGCTATTGCTGGCTCATGCGCTCGGAGTAAACCGCGCCGCACTGATCATCGACCCGGAGCGCGAGGTCTTGGGCCCGCCTGTGCGCGTATTTCAAGACTTGGTTCGCCGCCGATCTGTCGGCCGCGAGCCGGTCGCCTACCTCCTCGCCCGAAAGGGCTTCCGCTCGATCGACCTGAGCGTAGATTCGCGCGTGCTGATTCCTAGGCCCGAGACCGAACTGCTGGTCGAGCTCGCGCTCGAGCTGCCAGCGCGCTCGCGCGTGCTCGATGTTGGCAGCGGCAGTGGCGCGATTGCGCTGGCGCTCAAGCACGAGCGCCCGGACTTGTCGGTCACCGGAGCAGACATCAGTACAGAGGCGCTCGAGGTGGCCCGTACCAATGCAGAGCGGCTCCAATTAGAGGTTGAGTTTCTGGAGGCCGATCTGCTGACCGGGCTGGGAGGGGGATGGGACGCAATTCTCTCGAACCCTCCTTACATCGCCGAGGTCGAGCGGCAGAACTTGCCGCCCGACGTGATCGGCCACGAGCCGGAGCTAGCGCTGATGGCGGGCGCCGACGGCCTCGACGTAATCCGCCCGCTGGTTGCCTCGGCTGGGCAGAGCGAGGCGCGCTTCTTGGCGATCGAATTAGGAGCTGGCCAGGCAGGCACCGTAGCTGAGCTCGTTGCGGCGGCCGGATTCACAGGCGTCGACGTTCATGCCGACCTAGCTGGAATTGAGCGCGTAGTCTTAGGCCAGAGATGAGCGAGCCACCATTGACGCCTGAGCAGGCGGATGTGTTCTCCCGCTGCATGGCGGTCGGCGGTGTTGCCGTGTTCCCCTCAGACACGGTCTACGGCCTTGCATGCGATCCGGGGCAACGTGAAGCAGTACTGAGGCTTTACGGCCTGAAGCGGCGCTCGTTGGACGCTCCATCAGCGGTGATGTTCTTCTCGCTTGAGCTGGCTTTAGAAGCGTTGCCTGAGCTCGGTCCGAAGACGCGTGCGGCGTTGGAGCTGCTGCTGCCGGGGCCATTGACTTTGCTGCTCAGCAATCCGGCTGGCCGTTTTCCGCTGGCCTGCGGTTCTGACCCGGCGACTCTCGGGCTGCGCGTCCCGAAGCTCGATCGCCAGCTCGCTGCGCTGAGCGAGTTCAAGTGGCCGATCCTTCAGAGCAGCGCCAACCACGCCACCGAGCCGGCTCCCAACTCACTCGCCGAGCTCGAGCCCACGATCCGTGATGAAGTTGACTTAGTGCTCGACGCAGGGCCGCTCGGAGGTCAAGCTTCAAGCGTCCTCGACCTGCGCAGCTACGAGCTCGACGGCAGCTGGCAGCTGCTGCGAGAAGGGCCACTTGGTCACGAGCAAATCAAGGCCTTACTCGGCTAAAGCAGCTCTCGAACCGCAGTCGTTGCGCGCGACGATTAGAATTGCCCCACTATGGCTCAATTCGCCCCCGATTTCCTAAACCGTCCACTATCTGAAGTTGACCCTCAGATCGCCACCGTCCTAGCGCAGGAGGTTGGTCGTCAGCAGCAAACGCTTGAGATGATTGCCTCCGAAAACTTCGTTCCCGAGGCAATCCTTGAGTGCCAGGGGAGCGTGCTTACAAATAAGTACGCCGAGGGGTACCCCGGCAAGCGCTACTACGGCGGCTGCGAGTTTGTTGACGTCGCCGAGCAGCTTGCAATTGACCGCGCGAAAGCGCTCTTCGGGGCCGACCATGCAAACGTGCAGCCACATTCGGGCGCTTCGGCCAACGCTGCGGTCTACCACGCACTGCTAAAGCCGGGCGACACGCTGATGGGGCTCTCGCTTGCGCACGGTGGTCACCTGAGCCACGGAATGAAGATCAACATGTCGGGGCGGCTCTATGACATAGCCGCCTACGAGGTTAGTCCTGAGGACTATCTGATCGACATGGACGCAGTCGCCGAGCTTGCTCGTGAGCGCCAGCCAAAGATGATCATTGCCGGCTGGTCGGCATATCCACGCTATCTGGATTTTGAGCGGTTCCGGGAGATTGCCGACGAGGTCGGTGCGCTGCTGCTCGTTGACATGGCGCACTTTGCTGGCCTCGTGGCCGGTGGCGTCCATCCAAGCCCGGTGCCGTACGCCGACGTCGTCACGACGACGGTTCACAAGACGCTCGGCGGCTCGCGCGGGGGAATGATCCTCTGCCGCGAGGAGCACGCTAAAGCGATCGACTCCGGCGTCTTCCCCGGGCAGCAGGGTGGGCCGTTGATGCACATCATCGCCGGCAAGGCCGTTGCGCTCGGGATCGCTCAGACGGAGGAGTTCCGCGAGCGCCAAGTTCGGACTGTTGAGGGCGCCCGGGCGGTTGCCGATGCGATCCTTGAATCGGCTGCGGCCGCTGAGGGCGTCACGGTGCTCACCGGCGGAACCGATGTGCACCTAGTTCTGGTTGATCTGCGTGATTCCAAGATCGACGGCCAGCAGGCGGAGGATCGACTCGATGAGATCGGCATCACCGTCAATCGCAACGCGGTCCCATTTGACCCGCGCCCGCCGATGGTCACCAGCGGACTGCGGATCGGAGCCAGCGCACTCGCCACTCGCGGGCTTCAGGTTGAGGACTTCAGCGAGATCGGCCAAGTGATCTCGATTGCCTTAACCGACGAATTTGAAAGCCGCCGCCCTGAGTTGGCCGAGCGCGTGACCGTGCTCGCCGACCGCTACCCGCTCTACGAGCACCTAACTCCTGCCTAATCGAGCTGCGCGCCGAGTAGCAAAGCGCTTTAGGCTTGGCCACTAATGACCGAGCGCGACGCGATCCTTGGCTTCGTCGTTGCCTTTTTTGTCGCCGTCGCGCTGACACCTCTGACCGCGAGGCTTGGGCGCCGAGTCGGCGCCGTTGATCAGCCGCGCGAGCGCGGCCTCTCCGAGAACCCAACGCCGCTCCTTGGCGGACTCGCGATCCTCGCCGCGGTGTTGGTGGCAAGCCTGATCTTTCTCGATCCGTGGGCGGGCCCCGATGAGAAGATCCGCGGCATTCTTGCCGGCGCGATCGTCATCACGCTGGTCGGGGCACTGGACGACCGCTTCGATCTGCCTCCGGTCATCAAGTTCATCGGTCAGATCATCGCCGCGACGATCCCGGTTCTTGCGGGCATTGAAGTCGCAAACATCACCTTGCCGTTTGTCGGCGCCGTCGACTTAGGCGCAGCGGGAGCGCCCCTGACCGTGCTTGGCATCGTCTTTGTGATCAACGTCGTCAATTTCTCCGACGGTGTCGATGGTCTCGCGGCAGGGGTTTGCGCGATCAGCGCCGTCGCCTTCTCGATCATCGCCTTCGATCTCGGGCGCGGCTCGGCAGCGGTGCTGGCCGCAATCGTCGCCGGCTCGGCTGCCGGTTTCCTTGTCTTCAACTTCCATCCGGCAAAGGTCTTCATGGGTGACGCGGGCTCCAACCTGCTGGGGCTGCTGCTCGGCTGTGTTGCCGTCGAGGGGGCGGTTAAGACCCAAGTCGTGCTAGCGCTCGTCTTTCCACTGCTTGTGCTTGCGGTGCCGTTCCTCGACACAACATTCGTTGTGCTCAAGCGCCTCAAGTATGGGCGGCCGGTCTACGTTGCCGACCAGAGCCACTTTCACCATCGCATGAATCGGATCGGCTTCAGCCAGCGCAAGACCGTGCTCTACCTCTATGCCTGGACGATCCTGATTGCGGGCTTCGCCGTCGCTCTCCGATTCGTTCCGTACTCAAACCATTCTGGCGAGCTGCACATTGGCTGGGCGCTGGTGATGTTTGCTGCTGGGTTGGTGGTGCTGGCGGCAAGCGTCTATCTCATCTACGTCCTCGAGATCCTCAAGTTTCGCCGTTTGCGTGAGCGTCGTCTCCGCGGAGTCGACCCGCAACTCTCTGAAGATGAGCTGGCTCGCGACGTTGTGACGAAACTCGAGACCGGCCAGTTCGACGTCGTTGACTTGGATCAGGGCGACTCGAGTTAGCTCGAGCCGTAGATCGCCCGAACCCAAATCTCTACGAGCGCGGTTATCAGTTCGTCGTCGGCGCGCCCGCCTTGTTGGAGGATTCGCTGGTTGAATACGCCTTCTGCCATCCACGTGAGCGCAAACGCTGTCGCCGCTGGGCTCGCGCAGGTTGCCCTCCCGTCGGCCTGCTCATCAGTTATTCGCTGCTCTGTTGCCTCAACAAACTCACCGATTAGTCGCTGCCAATGCTCGGCGACCTGCTCGTCATAGGCGGCGACCTCGCCGAGGGCCTTAAGTAGGACGGCGTGCTCGCCAAATAGCTCAGCGACGCCCTTGAGTGCGCGTTCCAAGCGGATTGCCGGCTCACCATCGCCCGACCACCAGATCAGGGCTTGCTCAAGGAGGAGCTGATTGACGTCGGCCGTCAATGCCATCAGCAATTCGGTCTTGTCGGCGAAGTAGAAGTAGAACGCGGTCCGTGTGATTCCGGCCTGCTTGGCGATCCGTTCGACGCCGAGGTCGGCGAACGAGGCTCCTTCAGCGAGTAGCGTTTCGGTCGCTTCGAGTAGCGCGGCCTCGACGGCGGCCCGCTTTGCGGTCGGCGCGGTGCTTTTTCTCAGTGGTACGACCATCCCGGCGAGGCTACCAGCGAATCGGCCTGAATTCCTTGCTCGTGACGGCTCTTAGGTCGGCACTAGCGGCGGCCGTCCTACCCGCCCCTTACGGTTCTGCCGATGGCAAATGACCACGGCCCTGAAATGTGGCGTGAGGGCCGTGGCGCCGCCGAAGCGTTCGCGCTGTTGCGCAGCTCACTTTGGCGTGGCCAAGGAGTGGCGCACGGCAATGGCCAGCCGGTGATGTTGATCCCAGGCTTTCTGGCCGGCGACCGTTCGCTCGCGTTGATGGGGCAGTGGCTGCGGCGGATCGGTTACCGCACACATGGATCAGGGATCACCGCTCACGTTGGCTGCTCGGAAGAGACGGTCAGCCAGATTGAGCAGCGGGTGATCGCACTTAGCGAGCGGTACGGCCAGCCGGTTGCGCTGATCGGTCAAAGTCGCGGCGGGAGCTGCGCGCGCGTGCTTGCCGTGCGTCAGCCTGATCGCATCAACCGCGTGATCGGGCTCGGGTCGCCATTGGTTGCGCAGATGGAGGACTTCCACGTGCTGCTGCGGCTCCAGATCCGCGCGCTGCAGGGAGCTCAGCGCCTCGGCGCGCCCGGCTTGATCGGCGAAGCCTGCGAACGGAGCTGGCAGGCGTACAGCTTCGGTCTTGAGCCGACCGGGTGCTGCAGCCAGTTCTGGAGCGACCTCGATGAGGACATGCCCAAGCGCACACTCTTTGCCTCGATTTATTCGCGCAGCGATGGGGTACTCAACTGGCGCGCGTGTCTCGACCCGCAGGCGCTCCACGTTGAGGTCAACAGCTCGCACTGCGGGATGGCGGTTAACCGCGAGGTCTATCGGCAGATTGGCGATCTGCTCGCCGTTGAACTGGCTGGCGGTGCGCGCCAGCGACTGCGCGCTGTCGCGGCCTGATCCCCCGATTAAGCCGATAGTGGCAGGCGTTACGAAGTGCTACGGGCAGGCGGCAGTGCCGCGCGATGCGATACGCTCGGCCCACTTGCGGCGAGTCACCCTCCCGGCAAGAACTCGCCAAAATGCCCCTCACCGCCACGACCTACCTAGCCTCCGCCATCAGCGAGCAACCATCAAAGCCCACGATGCGCGCCGCCAACGCTGGCTTCATGCTGCTCGTTGTGATCTGCCTCTGCGCACTTGCCGGTTATGCGCTCGGCTCGTTGGTCGGACTACCAATCGCGATCGGTCTGGCGGGTCTAATCATCGGCCCGATAGTTGGAATCGCCTTCGTTCGCTCGCGCTTTCGTGACCTCTAAGTAGATGCCTTACCTGCGACACGCCGATCTGATCCTGCTTGCAGTCGCGCTGCCGGTCTTCCTGCTCGCTGGCTGGCCGATGCTCGGCTACCTCGGCGGAGCATTTGCTTGGTGCGCGCAGCGCGCGGTTCAAGCTTGGACCAACAAGAAGGCGTTGGAGTCAGACAACCCTGCTCGAGTTGCCGGCATCGTTACCGGGTCGATGATCGGCCGGGGCTGGCTGGTCGCACTCTCGATCTTCGGCGTTGGAATGATCGAGAACGACGCTGGGCTCGCCGCTGGCGTGCTCTTCGTCATCGTCTTCACCCTCTACTTCACGATCTCGATCGCAACGCGGCCGTTCGATCAACCGAAGACAGGCTCAGCGGCATGATCAAGACGCGCCTCTTCGTTGCCGCCACGACCTTGGCCGCTGTGCTCGCCTCGCCGGCCGGCGCCTTCGCGCTGAACGTCAACGAGAGCTACCACCCGCAGGACGAGTTTGAGCTCGTGCCGTGGGTCAACATCGAAATCTTTGGCATCGACATGTCGATCAACAAGGCCGTGATGTACGTCATCATCGCTGCCACCCTCTCCTGCGTGACGCTGATCTACGTCGGCCACCGGATGAAGATGAAGCCGGGGCGCATTCAGGCCGCAGTTGAGATGTATTACGGACTTATCGAGAGCATCACTAAGGGCAACCTCAGCGGGAAAATGATCAATCGCTGGTTCCCGTTCCTGGCCACGATCTTCCTCTTCATCTGGTACTCGAACATGATCGGCTACATCCCGCTGCCGACGAACACGCTCGAGCCATTCACGATCTTCGGCCTCGAGATTCCGTCGCTTGCCCTCTACGCGGCGACAGCCAACATCTCGGTTCCGCTCGTCCTAACGCTCGTAGTGGTAATCAGCTACCACTTCGAGGGCATTCGAGCAAAAGGCCCAATCAAGTACCTGAAGGGCTGGGTACCTGCTGGAGTTACCGGCCCAGCGGCGGTCCCGATCTTCTTCATCGAAGTGATCTCGCAGTTCGTGCGGATCGTTTCGCTCTCAGTCCGTCTTTTCGCCAACATCCTCGCCGGCCACCTCTTGATCCTGTTTATGGGCGGCGGCCTAGTGGTGCTGCTCAACTTGGCGCTCATAGGGTCACTGATTCTTGGTCTCGTGACCGGTACGCTGGCCGTAGCCTTCTTCATCTTTGAGGTTGGCCTTGTGGCAACACTTCAAGCCTTTATCTTCACCATCCTGGCAGCGATCTACCTCGGCGGCGCCGTCGCCGAAGAACACTAAGGAGCAAGAACACAGTGGACCTCCACCTGATAAGCCAATTTGCCCAGTCGGGCGTCACGACAGAAGTGGCGCAGAACTATGGACGTCTGGGCATGAAAGCGATCGCCCTTGGCATCGGCGCCGGTCTCGGCACGATTGGCCCTGGCATCGGCGTCGGATTCATCTTCGGCAAGGTGATCGAATCGGTCACCCGTCAGCCTGAGATGAAGGATGAGATCACCTCGATTCAGTGGCTTGGTTTCGCGCTGACAGAGGCGATCGTCTTCTACGCCTTTATCTTCGGCCTCATCGCCTTCTTCCTCGGATAAGGCGATGCACGCTGTACTAACGCCAATGGCCGCGTCCTCGGGCGGCAGCAGCTTCCTCGTCAGTCCCAACCTGGGACTGATGATTTGGACGCTGCTGGCCTTCGGCGTGACCTTGATCGTGCTCAATAAGTTCGCCTTCCCGGCGATCCGTGAGGCGCTCGATAAGCGCGTCAAGATGATTGACGACTCGATTGAGGACGCCAAGAAAGCGCGCGAGGAATCTGATGCGCTGCTCGCGGAGTACCGCGAGCGGCTCAAGGATGCCCGCGTTCAGGCTGACGAGATTGTCGCCCGGGCGCGCAAGGCTGCCGAGACGCACGAGCATGATTCGAGCGAAGAGGCACGCGCTAAGCGCGCCGAAATGCTCGAACAGACTCGCCGCGACATAGACGCCGAAACGCGCCGCGCGATCGAAGAGATTCGATCCGAAGTAGCCAACCTCACGGTGCTCGCTACTGAGAAGGTGACCGGTCGCGTTTTGACCGATGCCGATCAGCAGCGGCTCGTTGACGAGGCGCTCGGCGAGCTCGATTTCTCAGCGATCAGCGGCGAACGGCGGGATTAGCCCAGATGGAAGCGATCGCCCAGGTCTATTCGCGCTCCCTCTTTGAGGTGGCAAGCGAGCAGAACCATGTCGAGCTTGTGCGCGAGCAGCTAGGCCAGCTGGCCGACGCGCTCGGCGAGAATGAAGAGCTGAAGCTGTTCTGCTTCTCGCCCTACTTCTCGACTGAGGAGAAGAAGGCCGGGCTGATGAAAGCGATCGACGGCGCTGACCCCGCAGTCGAGAACTTCCTGATGCTGCTGACTGAGAACCAGCGGCTACCGGTGATCTTCCGCGTCCGCGAAGAGTTCGATCGGCTCTGTGATGAGGCCGACGACCTGCTCGCCGTGACGATTACTAGCGCCGTGACTCTCGACCCGGCGGTCGTAAACAAGATTGGCGAGCAGATCGGTCGTCAGACCGGCCGCAAGATCGAACTTGAAGAAGAGGTAGACCCAGAGATCGTTGGCGGCTTCATTGTCCGCGCCGGCGACTCAATTCTTGATGCATCAATCCGCAACCGACTCGAGCAGCTTCGAACAGAGGTCGCACGCGCTTAATGGCGCGGCGAATCTAAGGAGAACGAAACAAAACCATGCAGATCAAGCCCGATGAGATCACAAGCATCCTCAAGTCCCGCATTGAAGGCTTAGAAGCCGGCGGAGCTGAGCTGACCGAGGTCGGCACAGTGCTGTCGATCGGCGACGGAATCGCCCGTATCCACGGGCTCGAGAACTGCCAGTCACTGGAGATGCTCGAGCTGCCACACGGCGTTACCGGCCTTGCTCTAAACCTCGAATCCGACAACGTCGGCGCAGTGCTCTTCGGCAACTGGACCGAGATCGTTGAAGGCGACATCGTCAAGCGCACCGGCCGCCTGCTTGAAGTTCCGGTTGGCGACGAACTGCTCGGCCGGATCGTCGATCCGCTGGGGCGGCCGCTCGACGGCAAGGGCGCTCTCAACACGACCGAGACTCGTCTCGCCGAGTTCAAGGCCCCGGGCGTAGTTCAGCGCCAGCCGGTTACCGAGCCGATGCAGACCGGCCTTAAAGCGATCGACTCGATGATTCCGATTGGCCGCGGTCAGCGCGAGCTGATCATTGGCGACCGCCAGACCGGTAAGACCTCGATCGCGATCGACACGATCATCAACAACAAGGACAGCGAACTGGTCTTCGTTTACGTTGCGATCGGGCAGCGGATGGCGACCGTCGTTCAGCTCGCTGAGACGCTCGCCGAGGCTGGAGCGCTGGAGCGCACGATCATCGTTGCTGCGGCAGCCGATGAGTCGGCTCCGATGAAGTACCTCGCTCCTTACGCCGGCTGCGCGATGGGCGAGTACTTCCTCTACAAGGGCGGCCATGTTGTAGCCGTTTACGACGACCTCACAAAGCACGCTTTCGCTTACCGTCAGATGTCGCTGCTGCTGCGCCGCCCGCCGGGCCGCGAGGCATACCCAGGCGACGTTTTCTACCTCCACAGTCGCCTGCTTGAGCGCTCGGTCAAGATGAACGACGAGCTCGGTGGCGGTTCGCTTACTGCGCTGCCGATCATTGAGACGCAGGCCGGCGACGTTTCGGCCTACATCCCAACGAACGTGATTTCGATCACCGACGGGCAGATCTTCCTTGAGCCGAAGCTCTTCAACTCAGGCGTGCGCCCAGCGATCAACGTTGGTATTTCGGTCTCACGAGTCGGCGGTAACGCTCAGCTCGCGCCGATGAAGAAGATTGCTGGCCGCTTGAAGATCGAGCTCTCACAGTTCCGCGACCTTGAGGCCTTCGCCCAGTTCGGCTCCGACCTCGACGCCGACACGCAGCGCACGCTTGCGCGTGGTGAGCGGCTCGTCGCGACGCTTAACCAGGCTGAGCGTGATCCGCTGCCGATCGAGATCCAGGTCGCGCAGATTTTCGCAGCAACCTCGGGCGCGCTCGACCGAATCACCGTTGAGCGGATCCCAGAGTTCCTTGACGGGCTGACGCAGCGCGTCCGCGCAGAGGACACAGCGACGCTCGACAAGATCAAGGGCGGCGACTGGTCCGACGAGACGCAGGCCGCGCTCGCGAAGATCGTCACCGGCTTTGCCGACGACTTCGGCTACGACCTCGACGAAGAGGGCCAGCCGATCATCGAGACCGGCGTCGGCGACACGACCCGCGGCGAAGAGGGTCTGCGCGCAATTGAGAAGGCCGAAACGGAGGCAGCGGCGACCGCGATCTAACGCGCGCCGCAATCTCAGCACATGTCCCAGCGGGACGTAAAACAGCGGATTGAATCCGTTAAGAACATCCGCAAGATCACGAGCGCGATGCAGATGGTCGCGGCCGCACGGCTGCGCCGCGCCGAGCAGCGGATCTCTGCGCTGCGCCCGTACGCTGGCGCAATCCGCAGGATGACGCGGCAGGCCGCTGCAGCAGCCGGTAGTGAGGTCGCTGGTAACCCAATCCTGCAGGAGCACGACAAGCTTGAAACGGCGGCAATTCTTCTCGTCACAGGTGACCGTGGCCTGGCCGGAGCTTTTAACTCGCAGATCATCCGCGCGGGGCTACTCGCCGCCGCCGAGTACGAGGCCGAAGGCGTGAAGGTTCGCTTCTACGCGGTCGGTCGCCGCGGAGTTTCTTCGCTCGTCTTCCGCAAGCTTGACCCAGCAGGGCGCTACGTCGGTTTTACCGACCGCCCGGGCTACGCCGATGCGCGCCACATCGCTGGCGAACTTATGGCCGCCTACATCGACGACGAGGTCGATCGGGTTGAGATCTTCTACAACGGCTACGTCTCGCCGCTAACGCAGGAGGTTCGCCGCGAGGTGCTGCTGCCGCTGCAGCAGGCCACTGTTGACGAGGAGATCGCCAAGGCCGAAGAGGAGAGCGACGGCAGCGAGACTCACCACGCGCTGGTTGAGTACGAGCCGGAGCCAGCCGAGATTCTTCAGCGCTTGATCCCCGATTACGTTGAAATCTCAGTCTTCCGCGCGCTGCTCGAATCGACCGCATCTGAGCACGGCGCTCGTATGACGGCTATGCGAAGCGCCTCCGAGAACGCCGCCGAGGTCATCGATGACCTCACGCTCGAAATGAACCGTGCCCGTCAAGCAGAGATCACGCAGGAAATTATGGAAGTCGTTGCCGGCGCTGAGTCGCTGACCTGATCACAATCAAATCAGAGGAACAAATGGAATCTGAAAGCAGCAACACAGGACGCATCGAAGAGGTCAAGGGAGTCGTCATTGAGGCTTCCTTCCCCGACTCGCTGCCCGAGATCAACCACGCGATCACCGTCGAGCTCGGCGGTGAAACGCTGGTCTGCGAGGTGCAGCAGCAGCTCGGCGACGACCGCGTTCGCGCAGTCGCGATGGACACGACCGACGGTCTGGCCCGCGGCGTTGCGGTAACCGACACGCACGGCCCGATTACCGTCCCGGTAGGCGAGCAGACGCTCGGCCGCATCTTCAACCTGCTCGGCGAGACGATCGACGGCGGCCCAGAAATTAAGGTCGACGAACGTCGCCCGATCCACCAGCCAGCCCCAGACGTTGAGGACCTAACGCCGACGACCGAGATGTTCGAGACCGGCATCAAGGTGATCGACCTGCTCGCGCCTTACGCCAAGGGCGGCAAGGTCGGACTCTTCGGCGGCGCCGGTGTTGGTAAGACGGTTCTGATTCAGGAGCTAATTCACAACCTCGCCAAGGAGCACGGCGGCCTCTCCGCATTCTGCGGCGTCGGCGAGCGCTCGCGCGAAGGAAACGACCTCTGGCTCGAGATGAAGGAGTCCGGCGTTATCGACAAGACGATGCTCGTCTTCGGTCAGATGAACGAGCCTCCAGGAGCTCGTATGCGCGTCGCGCTTTCGGGCCTGACGATGGCTGAGTACTTCCGCGATCAAGGCCAAGACGTGCTGCTCTTCATCGACAACATCTTCCGTTTCGTCCAGGCTGGTTCAGAGGTTTCGGCGCTGATGGGCCGGATGCCTTCCCAGGTCGGCTACCAGCCAACGCTGGAGTCGGAGATGGGTCAGCTGCAGGAGCGGATCACCTCAACCCGCCAAGGTTCAGTCACCTCGGTGCAGGCGATTTACGTTCCTGCCGACGACCTCACCGACCCGGCTCCCGCCTCGGTATTCGCCCACCTCAACGCGACGACCGTGCTTTCACGTTCGATCTCGGAGAAGGGCATCTACCCGGCCGTCGATCCACTCGACTCAACCTCGACGATCCTCAAGGCCGACGTTCTTGGCCAGGAGCATTACGACGTCGCGACCCGAGTTAAGGAGATTCTGCAGCGCTACAAGGAGCTTCAGGACATCATCGCGATCCTCGGAATCGACGAGCTCTCGGAAGAGGACAAGATCACCGTGCAGCGTGCACGTAAGGTCGAGCGCTTCCTCTCACAGCCGTTCAACGTGGCCGAGCAGTTCACCGGTACGCCTGGTGAATATGTGCCGGTCGCTGAGACCGTGCGCTCGTTCCGCGAGCTGATCGAAGGCGTCCACGATGACGTGCCTGAGTCAGCCTTCCTGCTGAAGGGCACGATCGAGCAGGTCGTCGAAGCCGCCGCCAAGGATCGCTAGCAGCCAGCATGGCCCGTACTCCGTTCCAAGTAGAGGTGTTGACGCCCGAAGGGCCGATCTTCAGCGGTGAGGTTGAGATGGTTTCGACCCGCACCGAGGTCGGCTCGATCGGCATCTTGGCGAACCACACGCCGCTGCTCGGAATGCTCGCCCCAGCGGAGCTGAAGCTCTACATCTCAGAGAGCGAGATCGTCAGCTTCGCCCAAGGCGAGGGCTACATCCAGGTTGCCGACAACCACGCGCTGGTGCTGGTTGAAGAGGCGATCAAGCCTGATGAGCTAGTGCGTGAGGATCTTCAGGCCCAGATCGATGCTGCTGAAGCGGCTATCGCGGAATCTGAGCCTCACACCGAAGCACAGAAGAAAGCGCTGCGCGATCAGCGCCGCGCGAAGATCTTCTTCGGCATTCTCGAAGCGTAGGCGCGGATCAGTCGGCTGAGAGGCCGTAGCTTGCGGCGGCGGCCGTCAGCTCGTCTAGGCCGAAAGCTTGTACGGGCCCAAGCGCCCCCGACGCGCTAACGCTGCCAGCAGCCACCTGCTCGGCGCCCCAAGCTAGGAACGCCGCCGTTAGGTCGTAGCCGTTAGGGCCATTGAGGCGGACAGAGCTGAGCTCCTTGCCGGCGCGGTCGTAGGTGACGGCACAGATGATCGAGCGCGAGCCGGCGCGGGCCGCCGCGTCTGGGCCGCCGGTTGAGCCGGTGACGAACTTCGAGCTGAGCGCGCTCAGGCCGGCGCGGACCCCGGGGATCTTCGTGACAGCCGCACCGCCGGCCGAAAAGATTTGCATCGGCTTCGTCATCGGTCCAAACCAGGCGAGGTAGACGCCAACGTCTTGGAGCGTCGGGTCGATGTGGGGGAGGCCGAAGTGTTCGCTTCCGCCGATCGAGACGCCGTCAGCGCTGTGGCCTTGGCCGGTGTCGAAACTGCGGATCTCTTTTGCGCCCCGCTCCGTCACTAGCCTGCCGCCGCGCCAAGCAAACGAAGGCTCGAACGCGACTCCAGCGGCGCTTGCGCGAGTCCCTCCGCTCATCCCTGAGGTCGAGCCGCCCCCCTCATTCTCCCAGCAGTAGCCGATCTCGACGCGGTGAGCCGCGGCGCCAGCCTCACGCAGCGCTATGGCGCCGGCGAGGTTTCCGGGGACGTAGTCGTACCCCATCGCTGTTAGTAGGACTGTCCCCTCCGCGTGGGCGCGGGGGCCAGCTTGCTCGAAGACTCGGCGGATGAATGGCCCTTCTCCGGTTGAGTCGAGGTAGTGGGCGCCAGCGCTAAGAGCCGCGTCGAGCGCTGGCTGACCGAAGCGCATGAATGGGCCGACGGTGCTGACCAAGACATCACCCTTCTCTACAAGGGCGTGCACGCTGGCTGGGTTTTCAACGTCGGCGAGCTTTATCTCTAGGCCGCCCAGTTCGGTCGCCAGCGCTTCTAACGGCTCGCGCCGCCGGCCGGCGAGTACCGGCGTCATGCCGCGCGCGACCATTTCGCGGGCCGTCAGGTCGCCGGTGTAGCCGCTGGCACCAAAGAGAACGATTCGTGAGCTCATAGGCGGGACTCTATCCTCAGTAGCGATGGACGAGCTCGCCCTTGCCGAACGGCTAATCGCTTACGACACCTCGAAAGAGGACGGTCTGCGGGCCGCCGCGGAATTCGTCAAAGGCTGGCTTGAGACGCGCGAGGTGCGGGTCACTAGTCGCGACCACGAAGGCTTGCCGGTGATCATCGCCGACGCCGGTCCTTCGGATGGGCCGCTTGTCGTGCTCCATGGCCACCTAGATGTCGTGCCAGCCTTTGCTGAGCAGTTTGTGCCGCGCGTCGAAGGCGACCGCTTAATTGGGCGTGGCTCATACGACATGAAGGGAGCGCTCGCGGCGTTGATCTGCGCCGTTCATGACGCGACGCTTCAAGATGCAGTGCGCGTTCGCTTGATCTGTGTTCCCGATGAGGAGTCGGAGAACGTCGAGAACCGCTCTACAGACGTGCTCGTGAAGGAGGGAATCGATGCTGACTTTGCGATCACTGGCGAGCCGACCAACCTTCACATCGGCGTTCAGGCGAAGGGTGTTCTTGCTCTGCGACTCGAGGTGGTCGGAACGGCAGCGCACGGTTCGACGCCATGGCTGGGCGACAACGCGATCCTGAAGGCCCACGATCTCTACCGGCGGATCGAGACGTTGCCGTTTAGCCGCCAGTCATCCGATCTCTTCGACCGTCCGTCGATCAACCTCGCGAGAGTCACCGGCGGCGACGCCTTCAACAAGGTTCCTGACCGCTGCCTAATTGACGTTGACATTCGCTACTTGCCGGGCCAGGACCCTGAATTGATTCTGGAACAGATTTCACGGATCGATGATTTGACTGTTGTTCGTAAGTTTCACCGCGTTCCGGCGATCGTGTCGCGTCAAGACCCGTACGTACTTGCGCTACGAGCAGCGGTGAGCACGGTTCGCGACGGTGAGGCCCTCTCGATCGGCCGCGACGGCGCCTCCGACGCGATCTCATTCCTTGAGGCTGGGATTCCAGCGGTCGAATTTGGTCCCGAAGGTGGCGGCCATCACGGCCCCGATGAGTGGGTATCCGTTAACTCGTTGGCGCGCTACCGCGAAGCGTTGCGGGTGTTTATCGGTGGACTACCGACCTATCTAGCCGAGCCCGGCGCAAGGCCAACTCTCCGCGCCGTTGAGGGTTAGGAGCTCAATTCCAGCGGCGAGTGTGGCTCCAGCGGGCGTCCTCGCTAGGCTCCTTGAGGAGTATTTAGACCGTGACTACCGATCCCAACAAGCCACCGCGGCCAGGCCGCGGTGTGCTCAAAAAAGGCGCCCTAGCGGGCCTCCTAATCATCCTGCTGACCGCGGCAACGGTCTCCTCTGCCGCTCTGCTCGAAGTTGACCAGTTGGTCAACATTGTGCGAGCCGAAGGCCAGACGATCCCTGGCGTCGCCAACGCGCTCGACAACGTCGATGGCGGCGGCCCGCAGACGATCCTCGTGATCGGTTCCGATGCTCGCTGGGCCGACCACAACGCCAAGGGCTCGGCCCGCTCGGACACGCTGATTCTGGTCCGTCTAGATCCCAATCAGTCGGCTACGGCAGTGATGTCGATCCCGCGTGACCTCAAGGTTGCGATCCCTGGTTACGGCAGCGACAAGATCAACGCTGCCTACTCGATCGGCGGTCCCAAGCTGACGCTGAAGACTGTCCGTGACCTACTCGGAATCAAGATCAACCACATTGTTGAGCTCAACTTTGATGGCTTCACCAGGGCGGTCAATCGCTTGGGATGCGTTTACGTCGACGTAGACCACCGCTATTTCCACTCCAACGCGGGGCTGCCTCCGAGCTTGCAATACGCCGAGATCGACATCCTGCCCGGCTACCAGATGCTCTGCGGGCAGAAAGCACTTGATTTTGTCCGTTTCCGCCACGCAGACTCTGACTTTGTCCGCTCGGCGCGTCAGCAAGATTTCCTCAGGCAGGCAAAAAGCCAGTTCTCAATTTCTTCAATTCTGGGCGATCGAACCGAGCTTGTAAAAATCTTCGCTCGCTACACGCGCACCGATGTGCGCTCCAACGACTCGATCCTGCAGCTACTCAAGCTTGCCTTCCTCTCGTCAAAGAATCCGATCCGCGAAATTCACTTCCCAGCCACCGACATCCCTGGCGGCACATACCTGGGGGTCTCGCCGACGGCGCTTCAGCAGAGCGTGAGTGACTTTGAGACGCCACAGCCGATCAAGACCACGAGCAACTCATCGAAGAAGAAGAAGAGCGGGAAGTCGGGCAAGAAGAAATCAAATAGCTCAGGCGCACTTCCGGCCGGGGTCGTCGCCGCGAGGTCAGAAGGCGAAGCGCAGGCAATCTCAGCGGCCGCAAAGGTCGCGATGCCGGTCTATTACCCCGCTGTCCGCCTCGCGAATGGCGGATACAGCTCAGGCGAGCCAAAGTACCCGGCAACGCGCGCCTACCACATCCTCGATCGCGAGAAGAAGTCTTACGCTGCCTACCGAATGGTGCTGTCGACCGGCGAAGCGGGCCAGTACTACGGCATTCAGGGAATGACTTGGAAGACCCCGCCGCTGCTCGACGGTCCGAGTGAGGCGATTCAGATGCGTGGCCGCACCTACCAGATCTACTACGACGGTGGCCGCGTCAGGCTCGTCGCGTGGCGCTCGCCGCACGGCGTGTATTGGGTATCGAACAGCCTTTCGCAGACACTCTCTTACGATCAGATGCTCGCCATCGCTGGCTCGCTCACACTGCTTGGCAGCTGATCCCCGTGCTTGAGGGCTCGACGCCGCTACCCTTCGCCGCTCACTAATGGGCGACTCTAAACGTGAAGCAATTGGGGTAATTGGCACCGGCTATGTCGGACTTTGCACGGCCGTAGGCTTTGCCGAGCTCGGCAGCGAGGCCTGGTGCGTGGACATCGACGAGGACAAGATCGCCGGCCTTCAGCGCGGCGAAGTCCCGATTCACGAGCCTGGGCTGGCGGAGGCGATCGAGCGCAACCGCGAGCGGCTTCACTTCTCGACCGATCTTGGCGAGGCGCTCAGCCAGACAAGGCTCCTGTTTGTCGCCGTAGGGACGCCGCCAACGCATTCCGGCGACGCAGATCTCAGCGCCGTTCACGCGGTTGTCGCGGCAATGCCGCCGTCCGATAATCACGCGCTGGTTATGAAGTCGACCGTGCCGGTAGGGACAGGGGCCGCGATCGAGCGGATCTTCGCCGAGCAGGGTAAGGAAGGCTTCAGCTACGTCTCGTGCCCGGAGTTCCTGAAGGAGGGAACCGCGCTAGCCGATTTCCTCGATCCAGACCGGGTTGTGATTGGCGATGACGGAGGGTGGGCTGGAGATGCGGTAGCCGATCTCTACCGTCCGCTGCTCACAGCCGAGCACGGTGGCACTGGGCGCAGCGAATTGGTCCGCACAGACGTTGCGAGCGCTGAGATGGTCAAACTCGCTGCGAACGCTTTTCTGGCGACGAAGATCTCGTTCATCAACGAGATTGCCAACGTCTGCGAAGAGACCGGCGCCGACGTCACTGAGGTTGCACGCGGGATGGGGCTCGATCAGCGGATTGGGCCGAAGTTCCTCCAGCCGGGCATCGGCTTCGGCGGCAGTTGTTTCCCGAAGGATGTGAGCGCGCTCAAGCAGCTCGCTGGCAACAGCGGCTACCACTTCCAGCTGCTCGGCGCCGTGATCGAAGTCAACGAGCTCCAGAAGCGCCGCGTGATCGGCAAACTTGAAAAGCACCTTGGCTCGCTGGTCGGCAAGCGCGTCGCACTGCTTGGGGTTGCGTTCAAACCGAACACCGATGACATGCGTGAAGCGTCGTCGCTGGTTCTTGCCGCGCGGCTGCAGGCAGCTGGCGCAACAGTCACTGCCTACGATCCGATTGCCCAGGCGGCGGCAGCGGAATTGATGCCGGGAGTTGAGTTTGCGGGCGACGCGCTGAGCGCCGTTAGTGGCGCTGACGCGGTCGTTCTCGTGACTGAGTGGGATGAGTTCGCGTTGCTTGATCTCGCTTCGGTCGCCAACGAGATGGCAGGGGATGTCTTGATCGATGGACGAAATCTTTTTGACCCCAATGTCGCGACCGCCGCGGGCCTTCGCTACGAGGGCGTCGGCCGCGGTTAAGCGATGCGCGCCGTAATTCTCGTCGGCGGCGAGGGCACCCGTCTGAGGCCGCTGACCTCTGAGCTGCCGAAGCCAGCCGTCAAGTTGGTTGATCGGCCGATGATGGCCTACATGCTCGAGTGGCTCGCCACAAACGGCATTGCCGAGGTCGTGATGGCCTGCGGCTTCAAGCCCGACGCGATGCGCGAAGCGCTCGGCGATGGCGGCCGCTTCGGGCTGCAGATCAGCTACGTGACCGAAGACGAACCGCTCGGCACGGGCGGGGCTTTGCGCTTTGCTGACGAGCAGCTACCGGACGGTCTCGGAGAGCGCTTCGTTATGTGCAATGGTGACATTCTGACCGACCTTGATCTCGCCGGGCAAATTAAGCGGCACCGCGAGCTTGGGGCACAAGCAACGCTTTCGCTAGTCCCGGTCGCCGACCCGTCGAGCTTTGGCCTCGTACGGATTTCCGATGACGGTGAGGTGCTCGGTTTCCTTGAGAAGCCTGACCCGAGCGAGATAGACACCGACCTGATCAGTGCCGGCGCGTATGTATTGGAGCGCAGCGTGCTCGACCTAATTGAGCCGGGGCGAGCTGTTTCGATTGAGCGCGAGGTTTGGCCCGAACTGGTTGGCGAGGGCCTTTACGCGGTTGCTGACCGTGATGCCTACTGGCTCGACATTGGGACTCCGGACCGCTATCTAAAAGCGACCGCTGACATCCTCAGCGGATCCGTCACGAGCGAAGCTGGCGCGCGCCTTGACGAGCGTGGGCTGGCCGTCGGTGAGGGCTGCACAATTGAGGGCACGCTGGTCGGCCCATCGGTTCTTGGCGATGGCTGCACGGTTGCCGCTGGAGCCACGGTTGGCCCCGGAGCCGCGCTCGGTGATCGAGTCGAGGTCGAGGCGGGCGCGAGTATCGAAGCCTCCGCCGTACTTGATGACTGCCGCGTTGGCGCCGGAGCGTTGATTCACGATGCGATTCTTTCGCCAGCGGCAGCTATTGGTGCCGACGCCCGCGTTAGTGAGCTCTCCGTCGTTGGTCCGCGCGTGCAGGTTGCGCCAGGGGCCGCCGTGGGCGCCGGCGAGAAGCTCTTCGCCGACGACTGATTCGACCCGGACGGCATTAGCTGAGCCGCTCCGCCAAACTTGGAACTCAAGATGTCAGCCGATCAACCAAACAAGCAGCCGCTCGATCGCGCCGCAGTAGCGAAGGTTGACCCGAGCGACCAGATTGCCGATGTTCTGTCGCTGCCAGACCAGCTTCGCGATGCGCTCTTCAAGGTTGCTTCGGCCGAGCTTCCGCAGGTTGACTCGCCCGGCGGCTTGCTCGTTGCCGGCATGGGTGGATCAGGAATCGGCGGACGGCTCGCGCGAGGGATTCTCGGCGACCAGGCATCACGGCCGATCCTCAGCGCTGCCGGCTACTCACTGCCCGGCTGGACGACGTCCGAGACGACGGTGCTCTGCGCCAGCTATTCAGGCGAGACTGAAGAGACCCTGGCCTGCTTTGAAGCGGCGGGCATCATCGGCACCAACCGCGTAGTTGTAACCACTGGCGGCACGCTGGCGCAGGCCGCGCGAGCTGAAGGCGTGCCGGTCATTCCAGTTGCTGGCGGGCTGCAGCCGCGCGCCGCTGTTGCGTACATGACAGTTGCCGCGCTCGAGGTTGCCGCCGCCTGCGGAGCGGGGCCGCGCCTGACAACCGAAGTTGACGTCGCAGCAGGCCACCTCGAGCAGCTAGCGGGGGAGTGGGGGCCGGATTCGGATGAGGACTCGTTGGCGAAGAGCCTTGCGCGTTCGATCCACGGCACGATTCCCGTGATCGCTGGCTACGGGCTGACCGAAGCCGTCGCGAGCCGCTGGAAAACACAGGTCAACGAGAATGCAAACCAGCTCGCCTTCGCATCGGTCCTGCCGGAGCTCGATCACAACGAGATCGTCGGTTGGGGTTCGGCCGGCGACTTTGGCCGTTTCAGCGCCGTCTTCTTTCAAGACAGCGATGACCCTCAGCGGATCACGCGGCGAATCGAACTGACGCGCTCGCTGATCGAAGCCGATGGCGGATCGGTCCAGGTTGTCAGCTCGTTGGGGCAAACAGCGGTCGAGCGCGCGTTCTCCTTGGTCCTGCTCGGCGATCTCTTCTCAACCTACTTGGCCGTCTGCAACGATCAAGATCCAGCCGATATCGCTGTAATTACCGCGCTGAAGAAGGGTCTCGCCGAGCCCGAGTAGCGCCTGCAGGCCAAATAGAGCCAACCTTGACACAGCTTTGATAAGGTTGACTCTCAATGGAAGCGCTAACAATCCACGAAGCGGCCGAAACAACCGGCTGGACGCCGCGAATGCTGCGCTACATCGAGCGCATCGGCCTGATCGAGCCCGCCCGTACAGAGTCCGGCTATCGCCAGTATGGGGCTGGCGAACTGCAAAGGCTGTGCACACTGCGTGAGCTGCTGGCCGAGCACGAGATTGGCCTCGGCGACGTTGCCTTCGCGCTGAGGCTGCGCCGCGATGAGGCGCTTAGTGGGGCAGTTGACAGCTGGCTGGAAGCCGAGCCGCAGCGCCCCGAAACCGTATCTGCTGATGAATGGCTGCGCTGGGAGCAGGAGAAGCACGCCCGCATCATCGCCGCCTTGACAACCAACGAAACAATGGAGACAGCTGCCTGATGACTACCACCGCCGTACTAACCGACAACGACTACAAGGTTGCCGACCTCGAGCTGGCCGAATTTGGTCGCAAAGAGATCCGCCTTGCTGAGAACGAGATGCCTGGCTTGATGAAGACTCGCGAAGAGTTTGCTGCCGCTCAGCCGCTTAAGGGCGCTCGCATCACCGGCTCGCTCCACATGACGATCCAGACCGCTGTGCTGATCGAGACACTGGTTGCGCTCGGCGCCGACGTTCGCTGGTGCTCATGCAACATCTTCTCAACCCAGGATCACGCCGCCGCCGCGGTCGTAGTAGGGCCTGAAGGAACCGTCGACCAGCCGACCGGCGTTCCCGTCTTCGCTTGGAAGGGCGAAACGCTGGAGGAGTACTGGTGGTGCACTGAGCAGGCCGTCAACTGGCCTGACGGTGGCCCGAACATGATCCTCGACGACGGCGGCGACGCAACGATGCTGGTCCACAAGGGCCGCGAGTACGAAGCCGCGGGGGCAGTTCCTAACCCGGCCGACGCCGAGTCAGAGGAGTTCCAAGTATTCCTCGGCCTGCTGCAGCGCTCGCTAACAGAGGATGCCGAGCGCTACACAAAGCTCGCCGCTGGCATCAAGGGCGTCACAGAAGAGACGACTACCGGCGTTCTTCGCCTTACACAGATGGCCGAGAATGGAGATCTGCTGTTCCCTGCGATCAACGTCAACGACTCGGTAACGAAGTCGAAGTTCGACAATCTCTACGGCTGCCGCCACTCGCTGGTCGACGGAATCTTCCGCGCCACCGACGTGATGCTGGCCGGCAAGACGGCCGTCGTCTGCGGCTTCGGTGACGTCGGTAAGGGCTCGGCTGAATCGCTGCGCGCGCAGGGTGCTCGCGTGATCGTCACGGAGATCGACCCGATCTGCGCACTCCAAGCCTCGATGCAGGGCTACCAGGTCGACACGCTCGAGAACAATCTCGAGAGCGGCGACATCTTCATCACGACCACCGGCAACCGCGACATCATCACGGTTGAGCAGATGGCTCGAATGAAGCACCAAGCGATCGTCGGCAACATCGGCCACTTCGATAATGAGATCGACATTGCCGGGCTGATGGAGCTGAGCGGTATTACGCGCAACAACATCAAGCCGCAGGTAGATGAGTGGATCTTCCCTAGCGGCAACTCGATCATCATGCTCTCAGAAGGGCGCCTGTTGAACCTCGGCAACGCGACCGGCCACCCGTCGTTCGTAATGTCGGCCTCGTTCACGAACCAGACGATCGCTCAGATCGAACTGTTCACGAAGAACGATGAGTACGAGAAGCAGGTCTACGTGCTGCCCAAGCACCTTGATGAGAAGGTCGCGCGGCTCCACCTTGACGCGCTGAACATCAATCTGACTGAGCTGCGTGACGATCAGGCCGCTTACATCGGCGTACCGGTCGAAGGCCCGTACAAGCCCGACAGCTACCGCTACTAAGGAGTCAGTCCTGCCCAAATCTGACGTTGCAGACTTGACCCTCGCCGCCTCCGGGCTGGCGAGGATCGAGTGGGCGGCCGGGCAGATGCCGGTGCTCAGCCGCGTCGCCGAGCGCTTCGCAGCCGAGCGGCCGCTGGAGGGCGTGAAGATCGCGATCTGCCTCCACGTGACGGCTGAGACCGCGAACCTCGTCCGCGCGCTCTCCGGTGCAGGCGCTGAGGTTGCGCTCTGCTCTGCCAATCCGCTCTCAACGCAAGATGATGTTGCCGCGGCGCTGGTTGATAACGACGGAATTGAAGTCCACGCGGTCCACGGAGAGACGCTGGCCCAGTACCGCGAGCACGTTGCTGCGCTTGTCTCGGGCCAGCCGCAGATTGCGATCGACGATGGCGCCGAGCTGATCGAGGCTCTGCACAGCGGCGATGACGCGGCGGCAGGGCAGATGATTGGCGCGACTGAGGAGACGACGACCGGCCTTGTACAGCTGCGCGCGCTTGAACTTTCAGGCGGGCTCGCCTGCCCGGTTATCGCGGTTAACGAATCGCGCACGGAACGCGCTTTCAATGACCGTTATGGGACAGGTCAGTCGACGATCGACGGGATTTTGCGCGCAACGAACGTTCTGCTGGCCGGGGCCGTAGTAGTCGTGGTCGGCTATGGCTGGACGGGCAAGGGGATTGCGCTGCGCGCAAAAGGGCTTGGAGCGACTGTGATCGTCTGCGAAGTTGATCCATTGCGCGCGCTTGAGGCGCGCATGGAGGGCTTCGAAGTTATGCCTTCGCTCGAGGCGGCTGCACGTGGCGATGTCTTCATCACAGTTACAGGTGGCCGCGAGGTTCTGAGCGAGCAGCACTTCGTGGCGATGCGTGACGGTGCGATTCTTGCCAATGCCGGGCACTTCGACGTTGAGATTGATCTGCCGGCGCTGGAGCGCGTCGCTGGCTCACGGCGTGAGGTGCGCCCGCTGGTCGAGGAGTTTGAGATCAACGGACGGCGGATCAATCTGCTTGCCCATGGACGGGTTGTGAACCTGGCAGCTGCGGATGGTCACCCATCCGCGGTGATGGACCTCTCGTTCGCATCGCAGGCGCTCGTCGTGGAAGGGCTCGTGAAGGCCGACGAGCCGCTCAGCGCCGCGGTTCATCGGGTTCCAGAAGCCGTTGATCGCGAGGTTGCCAGACTGAAGCTCGACGCGCTTGGTGTTGCAATTGATTCGCTCACCGACCAGCAGCTCGCCTACCTGAAGGTCTTCTCGCCGGCGCCGCACGACGGCTGAGTGCGCCGAGCTGTGCGACGATGGCGGCCGTGAGCGACGAAGCGACAGCAGCGGCAATCGCCAAGCTCGAGGCCGATGGCGCTGCCTCAGCGACGATCGCGACCTTCGCCGGGCAGCTAGAGCGGCTTGCGGCAGGCGATCTCGGGATGTTGCCGGAGTCTGGGCTCGAACCGGTCACCGAACTTCCGGATGCCGAGTCGCTCGAAGTCGACGGGGGTGCGATCGCTGCGCTCCTTGATCAGACCGTCGTGATCAAGCTCAACGGTGGCCTCGGAACGAGCATGGGGTTGGCCGGCCCGAAGTCGCTGCTCGAAGTGAAGGACGGGCTTACCTTCCTCGACATTACGGCGCGCCAGATTGAGGCGCTGCGAAATGAGCACGGCGGCGCAAGACTGCCGCTGGTGCTGCTCGACAGCTTCCGCACGCGTGAGCCTTCGCTGGCTGCTTTGGCTTCCTACGGGCCGCTTTCGGGCGATCTTCCACCAGATTTTCTTCAGGGTCGAGTGCCCAAGCTGGTCGACGACGGCAGCTTCGCTCCGGTCGCCTGGGCCGCCGACCCCGAGCTGGAGTGGAGCCCTCCTGGTCACGGAGACGTCTACCCGGCGCTGGTTGGCTCCGGCATGCTAGAGCAGATGCTCGCTGCGGGCTACCGCTACGCCTTCGTCGCTAACGCCGACAACCTCGGCGCCGTGCTCGACCCGGCGATCCTCTGCTGGATCGCTGCTGAGCAGGCACCGTTCGTGATGGAAGTTGCCGACCGCACCGCCGCCGACCGTAAAGGCGGCCACCTCGCGCGGCGTGCCGACGGAACGCTGGTGCTGCGCGAGATCGCGCAGACGCCCGATCAAGATCTCGAGGCGTTTGCCAACACTGAACGCCACCGCTACTTCAACACCAACAGCATCTGGCTCGATCTGCAGGCGTTGAGCGCCGCGCTCGGGGATGACGGCGTGATCGACCTACCGATGATCGTCAATCGCAAAAACGTTGATCCGTCGGACCCAAATTCCACGCCGGTCGTCCAGCTGGAGTCGGCGATCGGCGCGGCGATCGCGGCGATCCCCGGCGCGAGGGCGATCCGCGTGCCGCGCTCTCGCTTTCTGCCGGTAAAGACGACCGATGACCTGCTGGTATTGCGCTCCGACGCCTACGAGCTCGGCGCCGACGGCCAGCTCGCTCTGGCGGCGACCTGTGCTGGTCGCGCGCCGCTCGTCGAGCTGGACGGCGATCACTTCCGCTTGATCGACGAATTCGAACGCCACTTCGCGCAGGGCGCCCCGTCGCTTGTGGCCGCCGAGCGCTTGACCGTCAAAGGCGACGTCAGCTTCGGTTTGGGCGTATCGGTAAGCGGCGCCGTCACCGTTGAGGCCGCGGCCGGCGAATCGCTGCAGGTCGAAGACGGCGCGACGCTCAGCGGCTAATTGCGCTGCTCTTCGGCGCGATCTTCGAGCGCTTCGCGACGCTCCTGCTCGCGCTCGCTCTGATCGATCGCGCGGAACAATAGGTACGCCAGTGCGACACCCATCACGATCGTCTGCTCGAGCGCCATCAGCTCGCCGCCGATCTGCTGATCAACCCCCGCGCTGAGGCCGAATATCCCCTCACGGAGCTCGTAATACGAATAGAGCGGATTGGGCGCGAAGGTCAAGGCGATCCCCAGTAGCCCAACACCGATCTTGGTCGACATCATGTACAGCAGTGGGCCCATCACGCCGCCGCGGAAGCGTGAGCGGATCGGCGAGAGCAGCTGCCACCAGTAAAGAAAACCGACGCTTAGGAAGCAGACATGTTCGAGCACGTGGACGGTGACGTTCTCAAGCGCTGAGTCGTAAGCCGCTGGGACGTGCCAAGCCCACATCGCGACGATGTAGAGCACGACTGCAACCCACGGGTGCATCAGCGGACCGAGCGCTCGCTCCAGCGCTTGTAGGCGCCGCGTGGCTGGTCGCAGCAGAATCTTGTTCAGGCCGAGGATGCAGAAAATAGGCACAAGGTCGAGCAGCAACATGTGCTGGGCCATGTGGAAGCTGAACGACTGCTCTGCGAGCAAATCGATCGGAGAGATCAATGCGACCGCCAGCCAGATCAGGCCTAGAAGGAAGCTGAGCAGTCGCCAGACCGGTGCTGCGAGCGCTCCGTCGCTTGAACGCACGCGCCACCAGCGCGGCAGATACAGCCCGCCAAGGATGAGGATCATCAAGATCGGCCCTGGGTCGATCGTCCACGAGAGATCTGCCGCGGCGGCGAGCGGAGGAATCAAAGTTGGCACCGACATGACACTTGATCGTCGCAGACCGCTGCTGGCTGCGATGCGAGCGAGCAGTGAAGCTGAGCAAAGTGTTCCGCGCTGCGCTCGATCTCGTCGTTCCGCCGCTCTGCTGGGTCTGCCGCGAACCAGCTCGTGGGCGACTCTGCGGTCACTGTCGCCAGCAGCTTCCATGGATCGAGCCGCTGGTACCGCGCCGCCGCGGGAGCGTTCTCCAACAGCAGTGGTCGCCACTGGAGTTCGAAGGCCCCGCACGCGCCCTCGTTCATGCGCTGAAGTTCCACTCGGCGACCGCGCTCGCAGCGCTAATGGCTGAGCATCTTGTGGACGCGTTGCCACCTCGCGCTTTTCCTGACGATGCCACGCTCGTCCCCGTTCCAGCTAACGCACGCCGCCTACGCCAGCGGGGCTTTGACCACGCCGATCTGCTCGCCAGTGCGCTAGCTCGGCGTGTTCGACTTCCACTTGATCGCCCGCTTCGGCGCGAAACATCAGTCTTCAACGGGCAGCGTGGCTTGGGGCGCAGCGATCGCTTGAGCGGCCGCGGACTGCAGGTCACCGCTGCTGGCGCGGTGCCGTCTCGAGCGATCCTGGTTGACGATGTGTGTACTACCGGGGCGACACTCGAGCGCTGCGCAAAGGCGCTACTTGGCGCCGGAGCTTTCCGCGTCGGCGCTGTTACTTATTGCACTGTTCCGTAGCGCTTCGCGGTGGTACATTGGAAGTACCTCCATCACGAAAAAGGACTCCCTATGCGTATCGACCTGACCGGGACCAATATCGAGATCAATGGAGAACTGCGTGCGCTTGTAGCCAAGCGCTTCGCCAAGATCAAGCGCCGAGTGCCCGAGGATGTGCACTGTGAGGTGATCCTCGCCGAGGAGCACAATCCAAAGATCGCTGATGGCCAGAAGGCCGAAGCGAACTTGCACATCAAGGGCGGCACGATTAACGCGAAGGCTCACGAGCGTGACATGGCAGTCGCGATTGGTCACATCGCCGACGAAGTCGTGCGTCAACTCAACCGCCGAAGCGAGCGGGCTCGCGCTCGTAGCCGGGCCGGCGCCGACACGATCCGCCACGGTCACCCGGAAGGAGCCGTGTAAGGAGGCTCGCTGGCCGCCGCGCGCGGCTACACTTTGAGCAATGGGTTTGCTCGAAAAAGCGCTGAATGTCGGCGAGGGAAAGCAGTTTCGTCAGTACGAGAAACGAGTTTCAGAGATCGCCGCCTTTGAGGATCAACTAATCGCGCTCAGCGACGATGAGTTGCGCGGCCGGATGGACGTGCTGCGCGAGCGAGTACGCGAGCAGGGTGAGTCGCTCGACGAGGTGCTCCCGGAGTGCTTCGCGATCGTCCGCGAAGCCGGCCGTCGCTTCCTCAACATGCGCCACTTCGACGTCCAGCTGATCGGCGGAATGGTGCTGCACGGAGGCAACATCGCTGAGATGAAGACCGGCGAAGGCAAGACGCTTACGGCAACGCTTGCTGTCTGCCTCAACGCGCTCTCGAACAAGGGCGTCCATCTTGTGACGGTCAACGACTACCTCGCTCGTCGTGACGCGGAGTGGATGAGCCCGATCTACGACGGGCTTGGCTTCAGCTGGGGCGTACTGCAAAACATGCAGGATCCGGAAGAGAAGCTGGCCGCCTACGCCGCCGACATCACCTACGGGACGAACTCCGAATTCGGCTTCGATTACCTCCGCGACAACATGGCGCAGACGCTTGAGGAGAAGGTTCAGCACGGCGGGCGAATTGGCGAGGACGGTCGCCCGGTTGCGATGCATAACTTCGCGATTGTTGATGAGGTCGACAACATCTTGATCGACGAGGCGCGGACGCCGCTGATCATCTCCGGCGCGCCTGAGGCGGCTGCCGATTCATACGCCAAGTTCGCCAAGCTGGCGCCGCAGATGGTCGCTGGCAAGACGCCCGAGGGGATGGACCCGCGCGCGAAGAAGGATTTTGTTGCCGACTTCGACTACGAGTTCGACGAGAAGCACAAGACCGTTGCGATTACCGAGCGCGGCGTTTCGAAGGCCGAGCAGTTCATGAACATCGACCACCTATACCGCGCTGAGAATGGGCCGCTGGTCAACCACCTCATTCAGTCGCTTAAGGCGCAGAGCCTTTACAAGCGCGACGTCGACTACGCCGTGATCGACGGCGAAGTAAGGATCATTGATGAGTTCACCGGGCGAATCCTTGAGGGTCGCCGCTGGTCGGAGGGCCTCCATCAGGCAGTCGAGGCAAAGGAGGGCGTCCGCGTTCAAGAGGAGAACCAGACGCTCGCCACGATCACGCTGCAGAACTTCTTCCGCCTCTACGACAAGCTTTCGGGAATGACCGGCACCGCGCTAACTGAGGCGACCGAGTTCATGAAGATCTACGAGCTCGGCGTCGTGCAAGTGCCAACCAACCAAGGGCTCGTGCGCGAAGACCAGAACGATCAGATCTACAAGACGAAAGAAGGCAAGTGGAGCGCGGTCGTACGTGAGATCGAAGCGCGCCACGCGATCGGTCAACCGGTCCTAGTCGGAACAATTTCGGTCGAGATTTCAGAGCTGCTTGGTTCGATGCTCGGCGAGCGTGGCATCCCACACACGGTGCTAAACGCAAAGCCCGAGTACGCCGAACGAGAAGGCGAGATTATCGCTGAGGCCGGCCGCCCCGGGGCAGTCACGATCGCGACCAACATGGCTGGCCGTGGGGTTGACATCAAGCTCGGCGGCAGCCCCGAGCATCTCGCGCGCGAAGAGTTGATCGCCAGTGGAGTGAAGCCGCACGAGCCTGAGTTCGCTGAGCAGATGCCGGCGCTGATCGTCGAGCAAGAAGCAAAGGTCGCCGATGCACGCGAAGCCGTGCTAGAGGCCGGGGGGCTATTCATCGTCGGCACCGAACGCCACGAGTCGCGCCGGATTGACAACCAGCTGCGCGGCCGCGCCGGTCGTCAAGGTGACCCTGGTGAATCGCGCTTCTTCCTCAGCGCCGAGGATGATCTCGTCCGCCTGTTTGCTGGCGACCGGATCTACAAGATCCTTGATCGGCTCGGCGGCACCGACGAAGACGGCAACGAGGAGCCGATCGAGGCTGGGATGCTCTCGAAGCAGATCGAGAAGGCGCAGCGCAAGGTTGAGGAACAGAACTTCCTGATCCGTAAACGCGTGCTCGAGTACGACGATGTGATGAATGAGCAGCGCCGCGTCGTCTACGCGTACCGCGATGAAGTCCTCGAAGGGGCCGACCTCGGTGACCAGGCCCGTACTGAGATTGCTGAAGTGGCACGCCGACTCGTCGACGAGTACACGCCGAGCGACTACGTAGAGGACTGGGATCTCGCAGGCCTGTTTGTGGCGCTGAGCGACATCATGCCGGTCGGAACGCTCGACCATGAGCTGACTGCAGCCTCGGTCCTCGCCAGCAACCTTGACCGCGAGTCACTGAGCGACCGTGTAGTCGCAGAAGCGATGGCGCTCTACGACGGGCGCGAAGAAGAGCTCGGCGACGAGCTGATGCGCGCGCTTGAGCGCTACCTGCTGCTGCAGACGATCGATCAGCGCTGGAAAGAGCACCTCTACGACATGGACTACCTGCGCGAGGGAATCCATCTGCGCGGCTTTGCCCAGATCGATCCGCTCGTTGCCTACAAGAACGAGGCCTTCACGCTTTTTGGCGACCTGATGAACTCAATCTGGGCCGACTTTGCGCGGATGGTCTACCACGTCGAAGTTGAGGTCGAGGTCGACCAGTCTGATGCCCCGATCCCGTTCGCCCCAGCGCCGGCCGCGCCGCTTGCCGCGCAGGCAATCAACTACTCGTCCGGTGGCGGTACCGGCGCGCTTGAGGCCGCCGCCGCTGGCGGTGCGGTTGCTGAGGTTGCCTACGCCGGCGACGAGGAGATGATCGAAGCTCAGCCGGTTGAGCAGCGCGTCCTCGACGCCGACGAGCAGGTCGGCCGCAACGACCCCTGCTGGTGCGGTTCAGGGCAGAAGTACAAGAAGTGCCACGGCGCCTGAGCCGCGTTCGGCGAGCAACCTCTCGCGCTGCTAGCGTCGCAAGTTGTGGCTACTGGGCCAAATCTCGAGTCGGCGCCCCAGCGCCTGAGCGCAGTAACTGAGCAGCTCGCCGAGCTGTCGAGCTTTCTTGACCCCGATTCGCTCACCAGCCAAGTCGCCGAGCTCGAAGCGCGGATGGGCGCGGAGGGCTTCTGGGACAACCAGGAAGAGGCCGCTCGTGTCAGCGCAGAGCACGCGCGGGTTTCGCGCCGGCTAGAGCGCTGGCAGGAGCTGGCGGGCGATGCGGAAGACCTCTCAACAATGCTCGAATTGGTTGATGAGGACGCCTCGCTTGCCGGTGAGTTCGAAGGTCAGCTAGAAGATGTTGAACGCCGACTCGCGGCCTTCGAAGAGGAGCGCCTGTTTGCTGGCGATTACGACGCGGGTGACGCGCTCGTGACGGTGAATGCTGGGGCCGGTGGCACCGACGCACAAGACTGGGCAGAGATGGTGCTGCGGATGATGATGCGCTGGGCCGAAGGTCGTGGCTTTGAGGTTGAGCTACTTGAGGCCAGCGCAGGCGAGGAGGCTGGGATCAAATCGGCCACTTTTAAAGCGTCGGGAGAAAACGCGTATGGGCTGTTCTGCGCTGAGCGCGGTGTCCACCGGCTGGTTCGCCTCTCGCCGTTTGACTCGGCGAGTCGCCGGCAGACTTCGTTCGCAGGAGTCGAAGTGGCGCCGGTGGTCGATGAGATCGAGGGCGTCACGATCGAAGACGACGACCTCCAGATTGATACCTACCGCGCCTCCGGCGCTGGCGGCCAACACGTCAACAAGACCGACTCCGCAGTGCGGATCACACATCGGCCAAGCGGGATCGTCGTTCAGTGTCAGAACGAGCGCTCGCAGTCGTCGAATAAGGAGACGGCGATGAAGATGCTGCGGGCAAAGCTGCTCGAACTCGAGGAACGGCTTCGCTCCGATGAGATCGCGGCTGAGAAGGGCGAGAGCCAAGATGTGAACTTCGGTTCGCAGATCCGCTCCTACGTGCTCCACCCTTACACAATGGTTAAGGATCACCGCACCGATGTTGAGATCGGCGATGCTCAGCGTGTGCTCGACGGTGACCTCGATGAATTCGTCCGTGCCGAACTGCTTCGCTCGAGCGGGAGCTAAGTGAGCGCTGCCGATCATGATCAGTCGCGCGCGCCGTATCTAGACGCCATAGTTGGCTACCGCGACCGCGACCCGACGCGTTTCCATGTTCCCGGCCACAAGGGTGGGCTGGGCGCAGACCCAGGGCTGCTTGCAGCTTTAGGTGAGGACGCGCTGGGGTTCGATATGGCGCAAGGAATAGACGGGATTGATGACGGCCCAGAGCCGACTCCCTACGCGCTAGCCGAGAAGCTTGCGGCCGAGGCTTACGGCGCCGAGCAGACCTGGTTTCTCAGTAATGGTGCCTCTCAAGGCAACCACGCGCTCTGCCTCGCGCTCGCGCCGCTCGGGCGCGAGGTCGTCGCGCAGCGCAACTCTCATGCCTCGATCGTTGACGGTCTCGTTCTCAGCGGCGGCATTCCAATCTTCATCGAACCGGAGTACGACCCTGACCTGGGGATGGCATTGGGTGTCGAGCCGGCTCACCTAGCAGAAGTCTTAGCCGCTAACCCGCGGGTTCAGGCAGCGTTCATCGTTTCGCCGACCTATTACGGCTTGACCGCAGACGTCGCTGGGTGCGCCGAGGTGGCCCACGCCGCAGGGGTGGCACTGATCGTCGATCAGGCTTGGGGCGCGCACCTTGGTTTCCACCCCGACCTCCCGGCCAGCGCGCTCTCAGCCGGCGCCGACGCAGTCCTCACCAGCACGCACAAGCTTGGTGGTTCGATGACTCAGAGCGCGATGCTCCACCTCGGCAGTTCGGAGCGGGTTGATGGTGCCGCCCTCGGTCGGGCGATTCGACTCTTCCGCTCTACAAGCCAGAGCATGCTGCTGCTTGCCTCGCTCGACGCTGCCCGACGGCAGCTTGCGACTCGCGGCGAGCAATTGCTTGGCGAGACGCTGGAGCTGCTCGTTGATGTGCGCTCGCGGCTGAATGAGATCGAGCTGATCGGCCTCGTCGACGAGAGCTTTGTCGGCCGACCTGGGGTCGGCGGCTTTGACCCGCTGAGGATTGTGATCGACGTCCGCGCCGTTGGGTGCACGGGGCTTGAGTTCTCTGAGTCGCTCCAGCAGCAGCATGATCTCCACCCTGAGATGGCAACCCACGCGACGGTCGTATTCGTCGTCAGCCTTGCTGAGACGCCCGAACGCCTGGATCGGCTCGTTGAAGCCGTCGCAGCGACAGCTGAGCGGCTTCAGCGGCCTCCTGGCGGCAACGAGCAGGTTCATCGGCCGGGCCCGTCAGAGGGCTGCATAGTTTCGCCGCGCGAAGCCTTCCTTGGCGAAGCGGAAGTGATTGAGCTTGATCACGCTGTCGGGCGGATCTCATGCGAATCGATTGCCGGTTACCCGCCAGGTATTCCAGCCTTGCTCCCGGGAGAGCGGATCACTGCCGAGGTGATCGCACACCTGCGCGAAATCGCTGCTGCCGGCTCGCGCCTACATGGAGCCAGCGACCCGACGTTGACAACAATCGCCGTGCTGCTCGAAGAGCGTCCAGCCTGATTCTCTAGGCTTCCGTTATGGATCAAGCGACTCGACGCGAGCTTGACGACCTCGTCGCCCGCGCGCTAGCCGAGGATGTCGGCGATGGCGACCGCACTGCGCTCGCGACGGTTCCGGCAGGGAGCCGCGCCGAGGCGTTGATAACGCAGAAGGCTCCGGGCGCGATCTTTGGAATCGAGGCCGCCGACGCCGTTTTCGCAGCGCTTGATCCAGCGGTCGAGTTCGAGCCGCTCGTAGCCGAAGGCGAGTGGCGCGACGGTGGGCCGGTACTGAGCGTTCGCGGCGATGCGGGCGCGCTGATCAGCGGCGAGCGCAGCGCCCTCAACCTGCTTGCCCACCTAAGCGGTGTTGCGACGGCTGCTGCGCGCTACGTGCGGGCCGTCGAGGGGACAGGAGCCCAGATCCTCGATACCCGCAAAACGACGCCGGGGATGCGGCTGCTGGAGAAGGCTGCAGTCGTGGCTGGAGGGGGGAAGAACCACCGGATCGGGCTTTGGGATGCCTATCTGATTAAGGAGAACCACATCGAGATGGCCGGCGGAATTGCCGCCGCGGTCGCTGCTGCGCGGGCCGCAGATGCGAATCTCTCGCTAGAGGTAGAGTGCCGCAACCTCGACGAGGTTGACGAGGCGATCGAAGCCGGCGCGAAGCGTTTGCTGCTCGACAACATGACGCCGGCCGAGCTCGCCGAAGCGGTCGCGCACGTCGGCGGGCGCGCCGAGCTGGAGGCAAGTGGCGGCGTCACTTTAGAGACGGTCGCCGAGGTTGCCGCGAGCGGCGTACAATTCGTCTCAGTGGGCGCGATTACTCATTCAGCCGCCGCGTTGGACCTGTCTCTCACAGTGGAGCTGGAGCGATGAGTTTGCAGCCGCTCCCGATGGCCTCTGAGCCAACTCCCGACCCGGCTTTTGTTGAGGAGCTGAAGCAAGAGGTTCGTGAGCTTGCCAAGGCGCGCGATGCCGTAATCCTGGCCCACAACTACCAAGTCCCGGAGGTTCAGGATGTTGCCGACTACGTCGGTGACTCGCTCGGCCTTTCACAGCAAGCGGCGCAGGTCGAAAACCCGGTGATCGCGTTCTGCGGCGTCCACTTCATGGCCGAGACGGCGTCAATTCTGGCACCGGAGAAGACGGTCCTTCTGCCTGATCTCGATGCTGGCTGCTCACTGGCCGATTCGATCACAGCCCCGCAGCTTGAGCAGTGGCAGCAGAAGTTTCCGGCCGCGATCACGGTGATGTACGTAAACACGACGGCCGCGATCAAGGCTCTGACCGATTACTGCTGCACCTCATCGAACGCGGTCGCTGTCGTTAATCACATCGTCGCTGAGCACGGCCCCGATGTTGAGATCTGCTTCGGCCCCGACATGTTCCTCGGCGCCTACGTGCAGAAGATTACAGGCCATCATCCGATGCACATCTGGGACGGCGAGTGCCATGTTCACGCCGGGATCCGCCCTGACGACATCACTCGCGTTCGCGGTGAGCACCCCGGGGCCGACTTTTTGATCCATCCTGAGTGCGGTTGTGTCACCTCAGTCATGGAGTACGTTGCGGCCGGTGATGTTGACGCCGACGGCGTGCAGATGCTCTCGACCGGCGGAATGATGGGCTACGCGGCCGCGGCCGAAGCTGAGGGCTCGACGCGCGACGTAATCGTTGCGACTGAGGTTGGGATGCTTTACCCGCTTCAGCAGGCCGCCCCCGACATCAACTTCATTCCAGCTAACTCCGAGGCCAGCTGCCGTTACATGAAGATGATCACGCTCGAGAAGCTGCGCGACACGCTTCGAGACGGCACAGGCGAGGTGAAGGTCGAGCCCGCCGTTGCCGAGCTAGCAAGGCTGCCGATCGAGCGGATGGTTGCGATCAACCCCTAGCTAAAAGAAGAAGGGCGGCGCAGCCAGTTGGCCACGCCGCCCCCACTTCGTATGCGATCTCGCGCGGAGGAGGGGAATCGCGCTAGTCGCCCCTGTGACTGTCTAGTTGCGGCGTGCGGTGGCTGGCGTTGGCGTTGGTGTCGGTGCAGGTGCAGCGACAACGATCTCCAGCCTGGACCACTCGTTGCCAGTGACTGTCAGTCGCAGCCCAGCGCGGTGAACTACCGCCCCGGCCACCAGAGCTGACGTGTCGCAGGCGACCTCGTCATATCCACCGTCGTAGCTTGGGCTAGCCGGCTCGTTGTCCTCACCTGAGTTAACCGGCGGAGCCTGACCGTTAGATGCGCCTGGGGCAGGGTTGGAACCGGGGCCGTCACCATATGGGCGGTGGCCACGGTCCGACCGCGTAGCTACCGGCGGGGTGGTTGGCGTGGTAGCTGGCGCGGTTACGCAGTCAACGTGGGTGCGGCTGGTAACCGTTGCTGAGATCGGATCGCCCTTGGCGTTTGTGATCTTCAGCAGGCCACTGGTGGCGTCAAAGGAGGTAACCGTCCCGACGTTTTCGGTGCCGTCTGGAATGCCGTTGTTGTTGGTGTCGGCCTTCCGCGGGTTTGTTCCCGCCGCGTACTCAGCGCTGTTTACGGCGCCGTCTTTGTCCGGGTCAAGGCGCGCCTGATTGACCTTCAGCGAGAGCTTGTACTTCTTCTCCCACGAATCAGGTAGGCCATCGTGGTTGCGGTCAGCCGCCTTAGCAGGGGTCTGCTTCGCTTTGGCCGAGGATGGACTCTTCTTGGCGCTAGCTGCCGCCGGCAGCGCCAGCAGTAGCAGGGCGCATAGGGCGGGCGGGATCGTACGGATAGTGCGTGGCATCGAACTGGACTCCTTGCTGTTTGGGGGTCTAGTACTTAGACCGTGAGGCTGCGCCAATGTGACGCGAAGTTGCAAGAAGCGCCTCAGTCGCCGCGACCAGTCTTGCCGTTACCGGAGCCTTGGTCCGAGCCGCCGCTGTATCCGCGCCCGCCCGACCCGTCGTTGCTTGAGCCGCCGCTGCTGCTCTGCCCGCCGCCGCCGCTCTTGCCGCCCCCGCCTTCGCTTGAGCCACCGCCGCTCTTGCCACCGCCTTTGCCGCCGCCACCGTCGCCTTTACCGCTGCCACCCGGGTTGTTAGGGGTCGAGGGAGTGCTCGGGGTGCTCGGAGTGGTGGGCACGCTTGGGGCGTCGCTCTGGCTAGGCGAGTCTGGGAGGCCAAGAGTTCCATCCGAACCGGGGTTGTTACGCGGTCCGCCGTCACCGCGACCACCCCTGCTGCCGCGTCCTCCGCTGCCACCGCGACCTGCGCTGGGCGTCGTTGGGAGCGGAGTGAAGATCGGGCTCGGCGCTTGGTCGCCCGGCTGCCCGGAACCTTGTTGCGAACCGTCTTGATTGCCGAGCGGTTGACCTACCAGAGCCAATGCGCCTGGAGCAGTGCCGAAGCCGTCGGGCGCCCCTGAGCTGCCGTTGGGTCCTCGATGAGGATTGACTAGCGGTCCGCCGCCGGCTGAGCCACCAGGGATCAGGGCCGCTCCAGGGCCGCTGACCCCAACACCGCTGGCGCCAGCGCTAGCGGCGCCGATGATTGCGACTGCTGGAGCGGATTCGCTGCCTTGTTCGATCACGTGGCCGACCTTTGGCGCCGCCGTGGCGACAGCGGCAACCGAGACGACTATCGCTCCGGCCTTCATTGCGCTAGCGGCCAGCGCGTTACCGCCGCCATCGCTGAGTACCTCTGCGATCCGATGGCTCACATCTGGCGCGGGGCCACGGTGGCCGTCCGCCAACCAGAGCGCGAGTGGGAGTGGGGTTAGAGCCGTCGCTGCGGTACGCAGTTGCACTCGCGCGCGGCGAACGAGCTGCCTTACGCCAGCGTCGCTGACGCCGAGGTCGGCTGCAACATCAGCATGGGCGCGGCCGTCCACTGCGACGGCGAGCAGGGCCGCGCGCTGGCGCTCCGGCAATTCAGCAATCACGTTGAGTGCGCTGCGGACCTCTTCGTTCTGTTCAAGGATCGCGTGTGGGCTAAGCGCCCCGTCGGTCGCCTCGATCAGTTCAAGTTCTCCGGATTCGGATCGATTCATTGCGTTCAGGGCTCCATTGTGGACGATGCGGTAGAGCCAAGGTCGAAGATCACGGACCTCGGTTCCAGTAGTAAGCGCCGACCAGGCGCTTAAGAACGCCGCTTGGACAACCTCTTCAGACCGTGCCTGCCCTAGAAAACGCTCGGCGTAGCGCGTAAGCGCCTTGCTGTAGCGCTCAACAATCGCTTCGAACGCGCGCTCGTGGCCCGAGGCGGCGAGCGACGACAGTCGTTCGTCCGACTGTGTGCCAAGCAGGGATACGGAAATATTGGGTGTCACGGGAGCTCCTGAACCTCAGACAACCGTACTCCCAATTTGTGACGCATGCGCCCGTTAACCAGATAAATACCTATGAAAACTGGCTTATATCGTGCGGCCCAACGCATGCGATTGAGAGTTTCTCTGGGTCAACTCGCCTTGCGGCCTCGGCTACCTGCTCGTAGGTGACAGCGTCGATAGCGGCGATTGCATCATCGGGATCGAAACTCTCGCGATGGACGATCGCGCGGCTAGCCGCGTAACCGGCGACCGAGTTGGTGCTCTCGAACGACAATACGCGGCGGCCGGCAACGTACGCACGTGCGCGCTCCACCTCTTCCTCTGTCGGTCCGTCAGTGGCCAGCTCGCCAACGATCTCCTTCATCCGCGTGAACGCTTCGACCGTTTTCGCTGATTCCAATCCTGCGCCGAGGACGAGCGCGCTGTAGTCGCTGGCGACGTGAGCCATCGCGAAGACTGAGTAGGCCAAGCCGCGTTGCTCGCGAATTTCATCGAAGAGGCGTGATCCCATTGAGCCGCCGAGCAAGGTCGAGTAGATGCCAAAAGCAACGCGCTGTTCGGAATTGCTGGGGTCAAGGTCGGGCTGATACAGCATGCGAAGGTGCGACTGGTTGCTGTCGCGCTCTTCGACCAGCGTCACCGGTTCAAAGGGCACCGGCGCTTCTGGAGCCGGGCTCTCCGGCAGTGAGGGGAAACGCGCGAAGTATTCCTCAACTGCGCCGTTAGCTGGCAGATGTTCGAGGTTGCCAACAATGAACGCGCCGCCCAGATTCCCAGCCCAGCGCCGCTCACGGAAGGCGATGATCGCTTCACGCGAGAAGCTTTCAATGTGCTCCTCGGGTCCGAGAACAGTGCGTCCGAGAGGGTGGTCGCCGAAGCCGGCACGCTCAATCAAGTCGCCAGCAACTGACGCCGGCTCATCCTTATAGCGCTGAATCTCTTGAATCACGACGCCGCGTTCTTTGTCTAGCTCTTCGCCATCAAGCTTCGGTCTACCGACGAAATCGGTCAGCAGATCAATCGCTGGGATCGCAGATTCGGCGCGAACGGTGATGTGGAAGGCGACAAGGTCATGGCTGGTGTACGCGTTGAGCGATCCGCCCATCCTCTCGGCCGTCTCGTTGACCTTGCGGTAGTCGTCGTAGATCTCGCCGCCTTTGAAGACGAGATGCTCGAGAAAATGCGCCATTCCGTTCTCATCGGCGCGTTCCGTGCGGGCACCCGCATCGAACGCGACGAGGATCGTGGTCGCACGGGTCCCCGGAATCGCGATGCGATGAACTGGTAGTCCGTTAGGGGCGGTAGCGGTAGATATCTGGGCCATTTGTTGAAGATAGCGGCGCTGGGCAGGGGGTAGGAGCTCTATTTCGCTGCAAGCGCTCCTGCATCTTGGACTCGTGGGAAGGAATAGGTGGGGTCGGCGGCTAATGGGTGGGCAATGGCCGCAACAGAGAAAGAGCTACGACTGCGTGACTCGCAGGTCGCACAGCGCAAGGATGCCGCTGCCGCATCCGGCCGCCCTGGCGACCCCGCCAACGCAATCGAGTGCCGCGGCGTAACGAAGCGCTACGACGTAAGTAAGGCCGGGCTCAGTGGGACGACCTTCTCGATCCGCCGCGGTGAATTCGTCTTCCTCGTAGGCCCGACCGGCTCAGGCAAGTCGACCTTGATGCGCCTACTAATCAAAGAGATCGAGCCCGACGAAGGGCGCATCCTTGTCGCCGGCCGCGATCTCGCCGAGCTCACACACAAGCAGCTGCCCTTCTACCGCCGCAACCTCGGCGTCGTATTTCAGGACTTCAAGCTGCTGCCCGACCGCACCGTCTACGAAAACGTCGCTTACGCCCTTCAGGTAACAGGTAGCTCGCGCGCGGACATCCGCGAGAAGGTGCCGGACATTCTGCGCCTGACCGGGCTTGCAACGAAGCTCCACAACTATCCGGATCAGCTCTCAGGTGGCGAGCAGCAGCGCGTCAGTATTGCCCGCGCCTTCGTCAATGCGCCGCCGCTCTTGCTGGCCGACGAGCCAACCGGCAACCTAGATCCTGAAACGTCGATCGGCATCATGCAGCTGCTCTACCGGATCAACCGCACCGGGACGACCGTTCTTGTAGCTACACATGACTCGGCAATGGTTGACCGGATGCGCCGCCGCGTGTTGGAGTTGGCGGAAGGCGTGATCGTCCGTGACGAGCTCGACGGTCAGTACGCGCCAACCGACATGTCAACTGCCGAGTTCGGCGCACTCCTGCGCGAACCTTCGCCTGAACCACAGCGCGTGCCGAAGAAGCGCGAGCCGGGCGATGACTTCGACGAGGCCTTTAGAGACTGATGAAACTCGGATTCTTTACCCGCGAGGCTTTTAGTTCGATCTCACGCAACGCCGTGCCGAGCTTCGCTGCCCTGGCCTCGGTCCTCGTGACTCTGCTCGTGCTTGGCGTCTTCATCCCGATCGTTCAGGCGACAACCGGCGCAGCTAACGACGTACGCGGCCAGGTAATCGTCAACGTCTACATGAAGAGCGATGCCACGCCGGCCGACTCTCAGCGCGTCCGCTCCCAGCTCGCCCAGATTCAAGGCGTGAAGTCAATCCAGTACATCAGCAAGGACGCCGCCTACGCTCAGGAACGACGTAAGAACCCTCAGGCCTACCAGCTCCTGGGCTCGAATCCGCTGCCCGACACCCTCCGCGTCACGCCGACCAATCCTGACAACGCGCTGGCGCTCGTTAGTGCTATTCAGCCACAGACGCCGGGTGGGGGCAGGACGACGATTGATCCTTCGATCGACTCGGTCGGCTCATCGAAGGACAACACCGACAAGATCCTCACCGCCACGCGCGTAGTGAAACTGACGACCGGGCTTCTCGCCGGGTTGCTGATCGTTGCCTCGGTGCTTTTGATCTCCAACACCATTCGTCTTTCGGTCTTCTCACGCCGCCGTGAGATTCAAGTGATGAAGCTCGTAGGTGCGACAGATGGCTTCATCCGTTGGCCGTTCGTGCTTGAGGCAGTGCTTCTCGGTGCGCTCGGTGCCGTGTTGGCAATTCTGCTGCTCGGAGTGATGAAGGTTGCTCTGGTTGACCCACTGGTGAGCGATTTTGCGCTTCTATCCGCGCCGAGCACGATCAGCTTTGGGCTGCTCGTTGCCGTGCTTCTCGGCGCCGGGATCGCGGTTAGCGCGCTTGGCTCGGCGATCTCGCTGCGCCGCTTCCTGCAGGTTTAGGCCACGCGCGAGAGCGATCTGTGCTCGGCGGCCCTACCCTTTGTCAAGCGGTTAGCTCCGCCTGATTCTCAATGTCTACACGCCGCGTCGTCATAACCCTCGTTGCTGCCGCTGCCGCGGTCATCGCTGCGCTCGCACTGCTGACGATCGGCATCTGGATCGGTGGCCGCAACGCTGATCTAGTTCCGTCGCCGCTGCGCGGCGCGTTAGTAGGTAGCGACGACCAGATAGTCGTCCGCGAGGCGCTGAACGACATCAGCGACACCTACTACCGCAAGCTACCGGCCGGGCAGCTAGCCAACGACGCCATCGGCGGTGCTGTCAAGAAGCTAAACGACCGCTTTTCGAACTACTTCACGCCAGCGCAGTACGCGCAGTTCCAGCAGGCTCAGGCCAGTAGCTTCACCGGGATCGGCGTGACTGTCGATCGAGGTAAGCGCGGCCTGCTCGTGAGGTCGGTATACAAGGGCTCACCAGCCCACGAAGTGGGGATCTCGGTTGGTGATCAGATCATCGAAGCCAACGGCCGGTCACTCGCGGGGCTCACGACCGACCAGGCTTCGCAGTTAGTGAAGGGCCCTGCCGGAACGAAAGTGCGGCTGAAGGTTGTACACAACGGCAAAGAGCGCGTCGTGGTGGCCTCGCGCCGGCCGATCACGGTCCCCGTTGTGGCCTCGGTGATGAAGACCGTCTGCGGCAAGAAGGTTGGAATTGTCGCCCTCTCCACTTTCAGTTCGGGCGCGCACGCTGAGGTCTACGCGGCTCTTGCGAAGCTGAAGAAGCAAGGCGCGCAGGCATACATTTTTGATCTTCGAAATAACGGTGGAGGGTTGGTTGATGAAGCTCAGCTGATCGCCAGCGCATTCCTTCCCGATGGGCCGATCGTGACAACGCGTGGGCGCAACGTCCCGTCGCGTACGCTCGATGCAACTGGGGAGCCGATCATCCCGAAAGCCCCGCTCGTCGTGCTAACCAATGGCGGAACGGCGTCGGCCTCCGAGATTGTTGCTGGTGCGTTGCAGGATCGCGGCCGGGCAACGCTCGTCGGTGAGAAGACGTTCGGAAAAGGTGTCTTCCAAGAGGTCATCGAACTCTCAAACGGCGGAGCACTAGACATAACGGCGGGCCAGTACTTCACGCCGAAGGGGCGAAATCTTGGTGGTCGCGGAGTCTCACAGGGGGCTGGGCTGAAGCCAGATCTGCTTGTTAAGCAGCCCAACGAGTCGACGAAGGATCTAGCGCTGTTGGCTGCGCTGGCCAAGCTCGGCGGCTGTACCCGCGTGAACTAGGTGACGCCTCCGCCTAAGCAGGAACGCGCCGCCGGCGACCCGCAGGTCGTGCTGCTCGAGAAGCGCGGCCAATTTCTCGTTGGTCAGCCATTCTTCGAGCCTGGCCAACAGATCAGCATCGGGAAGCCGCCGGCTAAGGCGAAGGCGGGCAAGCTAGCGCTTGTAGCGACTCCTGGCGCACGCTCACGCAACGCGCGCGCAAAGGTGCTGCGGCTTTTGGGTAGTCCTGAGATTGCCCGCAACGTGGTCGAGGCGTTGATGCTTGATCGCGGTTTGCGCCGCCGCTTTCCGAAGACTGTTCTTGCGGCAGCTGAATCGGCGCGCGAGCACCCGCACCCGGAGCCCGGTCGGCGCGACCTGCGCGAGCTGACGACCTTCACGATCGACCCCTCCAGCGCGAAGGATTTTGACGACGCCATCTCGGCCGAGAAGCTGAGTGACTCGCGCACACGCGTTTGGGTTCACATCGCGGACGTCAGCGCTTATGTGCGGCCTGGCGACCCGGTCGACCGCGAAGCGCGCCGCCGAGCGACCAGCGTTTACGTTCCCGGCGCGGTCGAGCCGATGCTGCCCGAAGCACTCTCCAACGATGCCTGTTCGCTTGTTCCTGGAGAAGACCGGCTGGCAGTAACGGCCGAGCTCGAGTTTGACGGTTCGAAGCTCGTCGCCAGCAGCTTCTACCGCTCTACGATTCGCTCCGATAAGCGGCTCAGCTACGAGGAGGTTGATCAGATCTTCACTGGCGAGCGCGAGGCGCAGACGCCGTGGGCCGAACCTCTCGTTGCTGCGCGTGAGGTTTCAGCAATGCGTGACGAGGCGCGGCGGGCAGGAGGCGCAGCGCTGGCGATCGAGTCTGTTGAGCCCGAGTTTTCTTTCGACAAGCAGGGTCACGTTGCCGATTCGGTTGCCAGCATTCAAACCGAATCACACCGCCTGATTGAGCATCTGATGATCGCAGCCAATGAGGCTGTCGCGACGCTCTGCATGGAGAAGGGGCTGCCGACTCTGTATCGCATCCACGAGCGCCCTGAGTCGGAGTCGGTCGAGCGGCTGCTCGACCAGCTCGCATCGCTTGGCGTAGCCACGCCAGCGACCCCTGAACACCTTTCTTCAAGCGATGCTGCAGAGGTTGTCGCAGCAGCGTCGCTGTCTGTCGACGAGCACGTAAAGCGGACAGGCGTCGCGCGGATGGGCCTTACCTATTTGGTCCTGCGCTCACTGCGCCAGGCGCGCTATTCGCCTGACAACGCCGGCCACGCCGGGCTTGGGCTCGCGAACTACTGCCACTTCACGTCGCCGATCCGTCGCTACCCGGACCTGCTCTGCCACCGCGCGCTGCTCAGCGCCGTCGGCTGCGACGAGCAGGCGCCGCGCGCCGATGAGCTCGAAGAGATGGCTGTCTGGACCAGCGAGCGCGAGCGCGACGCGATCCGCACAGAGCGGATCGCCGACTCGGTTGCCGGAAGCTTCCTGCTTGAGCGGCGGCTAATGGAGCGTGGCCCGGACAAGCCATTTGAGGGGGAGGTGACCGGTCTGATCGGCGCCGGCATCTTCATCAGCTTTGATGAGGGCGCGCATGAAGGTTTCTTGCCGGTACGACGAATCAAAGGCGACTGGTGGGACCTAAATGAGCACGGGACGATCATGACCGGCAGCAAAAGCGGGTCAACGATCCGCTTCGGCGACCGCCTTCAGGTAAAGGTTGATCGGATTGACAAGGCGCGTGGCCGAGTTGATCTCGTACTCGCCGAAGACCTTCCTGCTCGCTAGGCTCGCTGGCGATGGCTAAAGCAGGCAAAAAGAAGGTCGCTCCCGGCGACGTCGCAACCAACCGTCAGGCCCGCCACCGCTACGAGATCGTCGAAAAGATCGAGTGTGGAATTGAGCTGCAAGGGACTGAGGTCAAGGCGCTACGCGAGGGCGCGGTTCAGATCAAGGATTCCTACGCCCAGGTCTGGGAAGGCGAACTGTGGCTGCACAACTGCCACATTTCGCCGTACGCGCCTGCTGCCGCCAACAATCATGAGCCCGAACGGGTCCGAAAGCTGCTCGCCAAGCGGGTCGAGATTGAGCGGCTGGCCGGCGCGCTCTCGCAGAAGGGCCTGACGCTCGTGCCTCTGCGGATCTACTTCAAGGGTCAGCACGCCAAAGTCGAGCTGGGGCTAGCCCGCGGCCGTGATCGCTTCGATAAACGGCAAGCGATCAAGGAGCGCGAAACCAAGCGCGATATGGACCGCGCCCTACGCGAAGCGAACCGCTAGTTGCCTCGCTGAGCGAGAACCTCGTCGGCGGCCGACTCTGCCTCTTCGAGCTCTGCTGCGACCAGTTCAATTCCGGACTTCCAGAAGCCTGGGTCGCTTAGATCAAGGCCCGCAATCTTCGCTAGGTCCTCCGGGCTGCGCGAGCCGCCGGCGGCGAGCATCTCAAGGTAGGCGGGCACGAATGCTTCGCCTTCTTTGAGGTACTGGCCGTAGACGGAGAGCGCGAGCAGCTGGCCGTAGGCGTACGCGTAGACGTACCCCGGGCTGCCGATGAAGTGAGGGATGTAACTCCACCAGCAGCGATAATCCGGCGTGATCTCAACTGCGTCGCCGAGCAGGTCCTCCTGCGTCGCCTGCCAGTGCTGCGCGAAGTCCTCGACCGAAAGCTCACCTTGCTCACGGCGGTGAGTGTGAACTGCCTCTTCGAAGCGGTTCATCGCGGTTTGGCGAAAGACGGTGGCGATCGAGTTCTCAATGTTCTCTGCAAGCAGGCTGAGCCGTGACTGCGGCGTGTCGGCGGCTTCGAGCAGGCGGCGGAAGACGAGCGTCTCGCCAAAGACCGAGGCCGTCTCACAGACCGTTAGGGGAGTGTGTTGTTCGTAAACACCGCGCGGAATTGCCAGTGCCGCATGGACGCCGTGGCCAAGTTCGTGCGCCAGCGTCATTACGTCGCGTCGCGTTGCCGTCCAGTTCAGCATCACGTAGGGGTGGACGCTCGGCACGGTGTAGGCGCAGAAGGCGCCGCCGCGCTTGCCCGGTCGCGCCGGCGCGTCAATCCAGCGCTCGTCGAAGAACCTGGCTGCCAGGTCGCCGAGCTCGGGTGAGAAGTCGCCGTAGGCGTCGAGCACGATCTCCTTGCCATCGTTCCAGTCGACTTTCGCGTCATCCTGAGCGATCGCTGCGGCGCGGTCGTAGTCGGCGATCCGCTCAAGCCCGAGCAGCTTCGCCTTAAGCCGGTACCAGCGCCGTGGCAGCTCGTAGGCACCTTCGACCGCCTCGACCAGCGCCTCAACCGATTCGTCGCTGGCTTCGTTTGAGAGGTTGCGGCTTGAGAGCCAGCTTGGGTAGCTGCGCAGCCTGTCCTCGGTCGCCTTGTCCTGAAGCAGCGTGTTGAAGAGGTAGGCGCGTGTTCGCAGCCCCGGCTCGAGCGCCCGCGTGACTGCTGCCGCAGCATCACGCCTGACGTCACGCTCCGGCGAATGGAGCAGGCTGAGCGCTTGGTCGAGCGGCACCGATTCATCCTCGTCCGGCAGGTCAACTCGGATCGCGCTGGTCAGCTCACTGAAAAGCCGTGACCAAGCGTCGCGGCCGGTAACTGACTTTTCGGCCGAGAGCTTCTCCTCGGCTTCGCTCAAGAGGTGGGGGCGGTAGCGGCGGATTGTCTGCAGGTAGTGCCGGGCGTGTTCGAGGCCGTCGGCTTGAAGCAGCTCAGCGGCGCGCGCGTCATCGACCTCGGCCCATTCCAACTCGAAGAAGACGAGCTTCGTTTCGATTCCGGTTGCGAGCTCCTGAACGCGAGCCATTAGTGCGCCGTTGGCTGGGTCTTCGGTGTCGGCGGCGAAACGCAGGTGGGCGTAGTTGCCGGCGCGGCCGACGAGATCGCTGATGATTGCCAGCTCGGCTATGGCTAGCGCCAGGCCCGGGCCATCAAGCGCACCAACCTTGCCAGCGTATGTTGCCGCCAGTGCGGCGGCGCGGCGGTCGGCGTCGGCGAGCAGTTCGTCGCATTCCGCTGGCCCGCCCCCGTCTACAAGGTCTTCGAGCTGCCAAGTGACGTCATTTACCTCTGTATCGCTCATCGGGCGAGCATAAGCGCAACTGAAAATCGCTGTCGGCAGGCCTTAAGCGAGGCTCTTTTCCCCTAAATAGCGGCATCATCGCCGCGCCACCCTTGACGCGGTTTGGAGCGGTCCCTATCTTGAATTTCAGACGCGGTGTCCGAGCCGCAAAGAGCGACGATCAGGGATGTAAGATCGCGCCTCCCTCACCGGAACTGAACCCAGCAATGGGGAACGAGAAGGAGCGAGGGGTCCCGCAGTGGCTCGGCCCGCGTCGCTTTACGTCCGCAGCCAGTTACGCCGCTGCTGACAGCCTGGCAAGAGCGCCGTCAGAGGCGATCAGATCGCCCCAAGTACCTCGCTCTACGATCGCGCCCGCGTCGAGCACGATGATCTCGTCGAACTGATCAAGCCCTTCAACGGTGTGCGTGATTACCAGCATCGCGCGGGGGTCACTGCGCTCTGAGCCGATTGCACTCAGCAGGTCTCGCGCTCCTGCCGCATCGAGGTTGGCGGTCGGCTCGTCGAGGATCACGATCTGAGACTGCGCGATCAAGCCCCGCGCCAGCGCAATCCGTCCGCGCTGGCCGCCAGAGACCTCAGCGCCCTCCTCGCCGACCAACGTTTCGATCCCTTCTGGAAGCGACGCGATCCAAGCGCCCAGGCCGGCGCGGCTGAGCGCGGCGATGATCTGCTCGTCGCTCGCCTCGGGCGCCGCGAGGCGCACATTCTGCGCGATCGTCGTCGTGAAGAGGTAAGCCTCTTGGCTGACCAGCCGAACGGCGCTGCGCAGCGCGTCTTGGCTGAGTTCGCGGATGTCGGTGCCGCCAAGAGTGACGCGGCCGCTGCTGGGGTCGAGGAAGCGAACCGCGCAGCTAGCGAGTGTCGTCTTGCCTGCCCCGCTGGCGCCGACCAGTGCGATCCGTGAGCCGGGGGCGAGCGCAGCACTGACGTCACGCAGCGCCGCCTGCTCACGGTCATCGAACACGACGCTCACGTTCTCGAACGTCAGCGAGCCGCCTTCGGGAACTGGGACTGGAATGGGAGGATCGCTTACAGGAATGGGCGCTTCGGTCACTCGCTCGAGCCGTGCCGCGGCCTGTGCGCAGGCCGTCAGCCGCTGGGCAGCGTCGGGCAATCCGACAACGGCCTCAAAGGCGCCGATAGTGAGGAAGACAATTCCCGCTAGTAAGACGCCGTCAAGTTGCCCACTGGCGGTTGCCTGAACGCCGATCGCGGCGACCGCGACCATCGCCGCGCCCCCGATCGCTACGCCAACGCCGCTGGTGATGCCGCTGATCCAGGCTCCCGGTCGCTCGGTCGCGGCGAGCTGTGAATCGGCGCTCTCAAGTCGCTCGGCCCATTGCTGCTCGCGGCCGTAAACGGCCAGTTCGGCGGCGCCACTGACCAGCTCAACGAGTTCCGAGCTCAGCTGCGCGCGTGCCGGCGCTTCGCGAAGGCCTGAGCTGCGTCCGGCGCGCGCCGCGATCACCGGGAGCAGTAGGCCGGCAAACAGCATCGCCACGACCAGCACCGCGGCAGCTGCCGGCAGCACGATCGCCACGGCGCCGGCGAGTACGACGATCGCCAGCAGTGCGATCAGCGGCGGTCCGAGCGCCCTCAGGTAGAGGTCTTGGAGCGTGTCGACGTCGCCGACGAAGCGGCTCAGCACGTCGCCGCTGCGGATCCCGCGCAGCCCTTCTGGAACGAGTGGGATAAGGCGTTCGAAGAAGCGCACGCGAAGGTCGGCGAGCACGCGGAAGGCGAGGTCGTGTGAGACCAGTCGTTCGCAGTAGCGCAGCAGCGCCCTCGCGATCGCGAGCGCTCGCACGCCGACCGTGAAAAGTGCCAGCGTCAGGATCTGCGGCCGCAGCGCCGCCTTGCTGATTAGGACGCCAGCGACCGCGAGTAGTGCGACAGCGGCAAGGATCGCACCTGCGCCCAACACGATCGATAGAACCAGCTGGCCGCGGCGCGGGCGGACGAGCCGAGCCGCGCGTTCCAAAGCGCCCCAGCGATCTGCCTTCGACACAGGGGATTGAGTTGTGGTCATCGCTCGCCCTTGCCGTCAACTATTACGCCGCCCCGAAGCGTCACGATGCGATCCGCTGCTGCCGCCAGCGCCGGCCGGTGGACGATCAAAAGGACGCTGCGCGAAACGCTCAGGCGCGCAATCGCATCACCGACGGCTGCCGATGATTCCGCGTCAAGGTGAGCGGTCGGTTCGTCGAGGATTACGAACGGGGCGTCTCGCAGGAAGGCGCGCGCTAGCGCCACGCGCTGTGTTTCACCGGCCGAGAGTGTCCGCTGGCCTTCTCCGAGTGGTGTCTCCAAGCCCTCCGGCAGTGAGTCGACCAGTCGTTCGAGCCCGGCGTCTGCGCAGGCCGCCAGCAGTGCTGTGTCGTCGGCTTCGGGCCGGCCGAGGCGGATGTTCTCGGAGAGCGTGCCGCTGAAGAGCGTTGGCCGCTGAGGTACCCACGCGAGTTGCTTGCGCCACTGCTTGGGATCTACGTCGAGCAAGTTCACTCCGTTGCAGAGCATCCGCCCCGCGTTTGGATCGAGGAGCCGCAGGATCAGCGCCGCGACGGTGCTCTTCCCTTGCCCACTCGGCCCTACAAGAGCCAGCTGCTCGCCGGGGTCGATCGTCAGGTTGACCGACTCCAGCACAGCCTCGCCACGTCCCTCATACGCGAATCTGACCGTCTCCAGCACGACCGGTCCGTTTCGCGGGTCGGGCGATGGCAGCGGGACTGCGGGGACGCCCACGGCGGCAGGCGTGTCGAGCAGCTCAAAGCACTGCTGCGCCGCGGTCAGGCCGTCGGTGCTGGCGTGGAACTGCTGGCCGACCATCCGTATCGGCAGGTAGAGCTCCGGCGCCAGCAGCAGAACCGCTAGCGCCGTCGCAAAGTTCAGCTCCGCATTGATCAGCTGAATCGCAACAGTTGCTGCCACCAAAGCCGTGCCCATCATCGCTGCTAGCTCTAGAACGAGAGATGAGAGGAAGGCGATTCGTAGCGTCACCATCGTTTCGCTTCGGTACTGCTCGCCGGTTTCGCGCAGCGACTCAACCTGGCGCTGGGCACGGTCGTTGGCCTTCAGCGTTTGGAGCCCCTTGACTGCGTCGAGAAAGTGCGCGCTCAGGAGCGAAAGAGTGCGCCAGCGCCGCTCCGTCGCGGTCCGAGCAGCGAGGCCAATCAGCACCATGAAGAGGGTGATGATCGGCAACGTGACGAGCAGGATTGTGCCAGCGGCAAGGTCTTGCGGGAAGACGTAGATCATGATCACGATCGGAACAACGACGGCGAGCACCAGCTGCGGTAGATAGCGGGCGAAGTAGGCCTCAAGTGAGCTCAAACCTTGAACGGCGTTGGTAACAAGCTCGCCGGCCCGCTGGCTCCGCAGCCCAGCCGGTCGGGTATCGAGCATGTGCGCAGTCAAGCTGGCTCGCAGCTCACCAACAACGCGGCGCGCTCCGAGTCGCCCTGATGTTTCAAAGCCAAACGCGCAGAATGCCCGCGCAGCGACAACCGCGACCAGAATCCAGAGCTCGCCGCTTACCTCGCTGAGCCCTTTCCCGCCTGGAAAGGCGCCAGCGATCACGCGTCCGAGTAGCACGGCCTGTGCGACTACGAGCAGCGAGGTGACGACGCCGAGAACGACAGCACCAAGCAGCGGCACGCGCGCCGAGCGGGTAGAGCGAAAAAGCCTTCGGTCAGCACCGCGGGGAGCGCTCTGGGCGCGCGTTGCCAACTTATGCTCGGTCGCCGGGGCTTTGATCGGCGTCGGTCTTAAGCATTATTCGTAGGCCGCTCACTGCCGCGAAGATTAGCGGCGCTAGGCCAATGGCGGATACCGCTGACGCTAGACTGAGCTCTGCAGTTAGTTAGTGCATCCCTAGGGGACGACAGGCTTCGACGTGGTCGGATCGTGGGGGTGGTTGCGAGCCGAGGTTCCCGGAGGCCTCGTAAATCACCGGGAAAACCATATGTGCGGACTCTCACGAGTACGCCCTCGCCGCCTAGCACACCGCTAGCGCTGTGAGGTTCGGAGCCCGGCCTGCCGGCCGTCGGGATCTCCGGATCAAACGCCGGCTTACCTGGGGAGGATTGTTCTCGCCAAACTGGGGAAATCTTTAGAGAACTGGCTTCACGCAACCCCGCCGGCGAGGCGAGCGCGAAGTGAGATTAGAGCGCCGGATACGCTCGTAGACATCACCTCTTACGCGACCGCGGACGTGGGTTCGATTCCCACCGTCTCCATCAACATCGACCGCGCGCGACTGATTTTCTAGCGTGCGCCCCGGATCGGGGGTGGTGGCACGGCCATCGCGTCGTCTTCGTCAAAGAGGCCGCGGTCGATCGCATACTTAACGATGCTTGCACGCGAGCTAACGCCAAGCTTCTGCAGGATGTCTGCGCGACTTGCCTCGATTGTGCGGCGCGAGAGGTTCAGCTCAACGGCGATCTCTTTGCTGGTATGACCCCATGCGATCGAGCGAACGATTGTCTGTTGGCGAGGGCTCAGCTCTTCCCGTGCGGGTTCGCGGTTCAGCTTTGTGATCGCGCTGGTGACGCGCGGGCTGACCCAATGCTGGCCTTCCGCGGCTCTGTGTAGCGCTGTTGACATAACGGCTGGGAGCTCCGAGTTCAATATGTAGCCCGCTGCGCCGGCGTGCAGTGCAGCGCGTGCCACCGTGGCAGACTCGGAAGCGGTGAGAACGACGATTGCTGAATCGGGGGAGACGTCCGCCAGTGTTCGGATCTGTTCGCTGATCGCGTCGGCCGTGGTCGGCAGCGCGACAACGTAGAGGATCACGTTGGGCGAGTGACCCTTTACTGAGCGCACGGTGGCGTCAAGTCCGTCTGTTGTCGCGACAATTTCGATGTCGGGGAACTCACCGATCATCGTGGCCAGCGCGCTTCGGATGAGCGACTGGTGGTGCGCGATTACTAGCGTGATGGGCTCGATTTTCCCCTTTCCCGAAAACTTCCGTCCTCAGTGAATCGAGTGGGTAGGCCAGATCCAGTATTGAACCTACCTTGGACGATAGGGCTTTGGCCGTCGTCGCGTGATCAAACGGGTAATAAGTACCACCGGAGTCGGACTAGATGGTCAGCGCTGGAAGTAGTTAGACCCTCTGTCAGCGAGAAGGCGGCTATGCCTTGATCTGCAATCGTCTTGGCCAACGTTTAAACCGGCTGCGCAGAGCCTTCTTGATCAGCTGTAAGGGGCGGTTGGGAGGTCGGCCAGCTCCGCGGTTAGGCTTGCGCTGTGGAGCGTCCAAAGATTGCGCAGCTGACACCGGTTCGCGGCCTCATCGCCGTTCAGCTTGTAATCATCGGCGCCGCAGGGTTGGCAGCTGTTTTCTCGCTGTCGCACTTCACCGGCGACGAGCGCGCCCACTTCAGTTACCTGCAGAGCGTCGCCGAGCAAGGACGGCTACCGCTCCTCGGTCCATCGCTGATCAGTCCTCAGGTAGAAGCGATCTATGAGGGGACATATCCGTCACCTGCACTCCACGACCCCGCCAAGCTCGGCCTCAGCGGCCGCAGCTACGAGGCCTTTCAGCCGCCGCTCTACTACCTGCTTGCTGCCGTTCCATTCCGGCTCGCTGGTGATAATTACGTAGTCAAGATGCGCGTTATGCGGTTGGTCGGGCTTGGGTTGCTGCTTGCCGCGGCGCTACTGCTGTGGCGACTGACGGTTGAGGTGATAGGCGACTCCGAGGAAGCCGAGCCGTACTTTGCGTTCGCGCTGACGGCGCTGCTCTGGCCGGGGATCGTCGTGCGAACCGTGACGATCTCAAACAGCGGGCTCGAGTTCTTGATTGGGCTGGCGCTGACTCTCCTGTTCTGGCGCGCCTGGCGACAGCGCAATGCCGGTTGGTTGATCGGCTCCGCTGTGCTGCTCGGCATTGGCTTGATCACGCGGCTGACGATCATCGTTTTCATCCCTGGACTGCTGGTCTGTGCTTTTGTCGTATTGCGTCAGGCGCAGATCTCTGCCCGCACGCGCTGGCTTGCGGCGGCGGGAGTGATTCTGATCCCAGCGCTGATAATGGCCCCGTGGCTGCTGTCGAACCTTGATCGCTACGGGTCGCTGACAGGGTCCCGTGTCGTTCGCCAGCTGATGGAGCCGTTCTTCAACCCCAAAGGCATTAAGTACACGGTTGCCGACATTCCTAGTCGGCTACTCGTAGTCACTCGCGCTCCACTGGCAGAGGAGTGGTGGATTGAGCTCCTCTCGGCTTTAAAGCGTTGGGTGCTGACAGTGCTAATGACGGGGCTCGTCGTCCTCGCTCCGCTGGGCGTTCTGAGCGTGAAGCCGCGTGAGCGACGCTCGCAGCTGCTGGTCCTGCTCGCGCTGCCGGTCGGCGTTGGGATCGTCTGGATGTGTTACGTGCTGCTCGTCCTCAACTGGGATTTCTTCTTGCCGCGCTACCTCTACCCAACGATTCCAGGGCTGCTGCTGCTCGCGGCAGTGTCGCTAGGAAGGCTGCGTCACGGCGCGCGGGCGCTGTTCGCCGGGGCGGCTGTAATGACGGTTCTCCTCGCCGCATGGTGGGCCTACCTCGCAACCGTTGAGCCTTTTACCGGCTAGCTCTCACCGTTATGAGCTGCGGTAGGCTTCCGCTGTGACTTCGGTAGACGATCTGCCTGTCCCCGGCTGGTACGCCGACCCTCGCGGTGAGAATTCGCTGCGGTGGTGGAACGGGCGCGCCTGGACGGAGCAGACCGCGGTAGCGCCGGGTGGCGGAGCATTTGCCCCCCCGGTGGTTCCGAGTGCGACCGCTGCGCAGGATACGCCGCCTGCCGTCGTCGCCGTCACGTCCTCGCCGCAGGTAGCGTTCGTCGCCACCGCGGGCCGTCCCGCGGTTGTAGTCGCTGGCCGGTCCAGGCCACTTTCCGGCTGGTGGGCGAGGGCCGCAGCTTTCATCGTCGACTATCTGATCACCATTGCTTTTCTGCTGCCGTTCATAGTTGCGGCGATTTTGGTGGTCGCGGGAATTGACTTCTCGGTCGTCAGGATCGTGAACGGCCAGCTCAAGGGATTGACGACTGCCGATGAGGTGTCGATCGGGATCGCTGTTCTAATTCTTCTCGCTGGCAATCTGCTGGTCAGCTTCACCTACCAACCGCTGACGATGGCCCGCAAGGGCGAACAGAACGGCCGAACGTGGGGGATGCAGGTCGTCGGCATCAGAGTTGTACGACAGAACGGTGCTGCGATGAGTTATGGGCCGGCGCTAGTCCGTCAGTTCCTTGTGATGGGGCTGCTCTACGCGGTTATCTCAGGGATTGGCAACGCTTTCACCGTGATTGGCGGCACGGTTGCGATCGCGCTTGCCTACCTCTGGCCGCTTTGGGACAAACAGAACCGAGCGCTGCAGGACTTCATCTGCTCAACTCACGTCGTGCGCGACTGATTCAAATACGCCAGTTTGAAGGCGGCAAGCCGCGCTGAGCTGTAACCTCGGCGGCGATGCATTCGCTGCCTCTAGCCTCCGATGCGCTAACGCTCGCACGCTGGCAATTCGCGACCACCACGCTTTACCACTTCATCTTTGTGCCGCTGACGCTCGGCTTAGCGCCGGTGATTGCCTACATGCAGACGAAGTGGTATCGGACCCGTGACGAATCATGGCTGCGGCTGACGAAGTTCTTTGGCACGCTGCTGCTGATCAACTTCGCGATCGGCGCCGCGACCGGTCTGCTCCAGGAGTTCCAGTTCGGAATGAACTGGTCGGCTTATTCGCAGTTCGTCGGCGACGTTTTCGGCTCAACGCTCGCGCTCGAAGGCTTGATCGCCTTCATGCTTGAGTCGACCTTCATCGGCATCTGGGTCTTCGGCTGGGGCAGGCTTTCGGAGCGGATGCACCTTGCCTCGATCTGGCTCGTTGTCGCTGGCACTTGGCTATCGACGACCTTCATCTTGATGGCTAACTCGTGGATGCAGAACCCGGTCGGCTACAGCATCGATAAGGCGACGGGGCAGGCTCGGATGGTCAACCTCTGGGACGTTTTGACGAACAAGATCGCGATCTGGGCTGTCTTCCACACGCTGCTGGCCTCTCTGATGGTTGCCTCGTTCCTGCTGCTCGGCGTCGCTTGCTGGCACATCCTCAAGGGCCGAAATGTTGACCTCTTCCGCCCGGTCCTGAAGCTGAGCCTCTACATGGCGATCCCAATTTCGACGCTAACGCTGCTAGTTGGCAGCGAGTTTGGCGTTGCTCTCACCGGGCCGCAGCCGATGAAGATTGCGGCCGCCGAAGCGCTCTGGAACTCAGAGCAGCCGGCGGCGTTCTCGCTCTTCCAGATCGGTGGCTTCTCGGCCAACGATCAGAAACCCTCGTACTCGCTCGATATTCCTTACCTGTTGTCATTCTTGGCGACTAACACCTTCACCGGCAAGGTCGAAGGCATGAACCAGGTTCAGGCCAGCGAGCAGGCGAAATACGGGCCGGGGAACTACATCCCTGACGTCAAACTGGCCTACTGGTCGATGCGGGGAATGGCCTACATCGGTTCGCTCTCGGCGGCGATCGCGCTGCTTGGCGGATTCCTTTACTGGCGCGGAACATTGGAGAGGTCGCGCTGGTTCTTGAAGATTGCTGTCGCAGGCATTTCGCTTCCGTTCATAACAGCCTTGATCGGCTGGGTATTCACTGAGACTGCGCGCCAACCTTGGGTCGCTTACGGCGTTCTGAAGACCGCCGATGGGCTTTCGCAATCGGTCGGCCCGGGCGAGATCATCGCCAGCCTTACGGCCTTCATGTTGCTCTACATCGGGATCGGGATTACGGCCTTCGTGCTGCTGCGCCGCTACGCGATTCTTGACCCGCCGCAAGTTGGTGCCGCGGACGATGCTGAATCCGACCCAGTGCCGGTGTACTGATGACGCTTGCTCAGCTCTGGTTCTTTGTAATCGCAGGCCTCTGGTCGACCTACCTTGTGCTCGAAGGCTTTGACTTTGGCGTCGGCATGATGATGGGTATCGCGGCGCGCAATGAGGATGAGCGCAGCGAGATGATTGAGACAATCGCTCCGGTCTGGGATGCCAATGAAGTCTGGTTGCTGGTTGTCGGCGGCCTGACCTTCGCTTCATTCCCGGCTTGGTACGGAACTTGGCTTGAGGGCGCCTATTTGGGGCTCGTCGTGTTGATCATCGTGCTGCTGATGCGGGTCATCTCGTTTGAGTGGCGAGGCCGTGTGAATCCTCGCTGGCGCGGGCTTTGGTCGGCAATCAACATTGGTGCGAGCGTCACGGCGCCGTTGATTTGGGGGCTTGTGCTCTCGGTCCTGCTCGCAGGTCTGCCAGTGGCAGGATCTGGCCGCGTTGGCGAGATGCGTTACTTCGGCAACATCCTTGACTTCATCACTCCGTATTCGGTGCTCGGTGCTCTCTCACTGGCGGCGATATTTGCCTTTCATGGTGCGCTCTTCCTTGCACTCCGACTGGAAGGAGATCTCGCAGACCGGATCCGCCAGCGGATCGTCAAGCTCGACGCCCGCCACCTGCTGCCGAATCTAATGCTGCCAGCGCTGCTGCTCGGCGGCGGCTTCCTGATCGCGACGCCCTTCGTTGCCCACTCCGCCAACGCGCGCAGCATCTTGCCTGTTGCGATCCCCGCGGCACTCGGCTTGATCGCTCTTATCGCGGCCGTGGTTAACGCCCAGCGCGGCGACTTTGCCCGCGCCTTCATCTGCACTGTTGTGACGATCGTCGGCTGGGTTGCGACGCTCTTTATCGGCATCTTCCCCCGCATCATCGTGTCAACGATCTCGCTCAATGACTCGGTTACGATCGAGAACGCGCAGTCGTCGCACTACACGCTCGTCGTGATGACAATCGCGGCAGTAGTGATGATCCCCGTGATCATCCTCTACCAGTGGTGGGGCTTTAGGACTTTGATGGCACGGCTCGGCCGCGGCAAGATGCCGTGGAGCGCGCCCGACGCCAGCTAGCGGCAGCAACCGTCGGGGCGCCATATAGGCTTCCTCGATGGCCACTCCAGCTGCAAGTGCTCAGATCGCCCCAGAAGATCTCCCGTCACCAATCAAGGCGATCGTTCTGGCGATTCCGTTCGCTCTGCTCGGCTCGATCATCGCGACAATCTTCCTCTTCCTCGAAGACCACCTGATCACCGCCGTCTGGAAGGATCTGCCGAAGGCCTTGGGGATGACGGAGCCGGCCTGGTGGCTCGTCGTGCTGCTGCCGCTGATCGGCGCATCGCTCGTGATGATCGCCTGGAGACTTCCCGGCAAGACCGCTCTTGGCCCGCTTGAGGGGCTGCACTTCGACGTTACCCCGGCAGTCTTCGGTTCGGTAATTCTCGCTGCTTTCGGCACGCTTATCTTCGGCCTAGTGCTCGGCCCTGAGGCGCCACTACTGGCCTGCGGAACGGCGGCTGGCGCGTTCGTGCTGCGCCGCCAGCCTGACCCGGTAATGAAGTTCGGCATGTTGATGACGGCGCTGGCGGCGATCGCGGCGATCTTCGGCAGCCCAATCGTTGTCGTTTTGATGCTGGCTGAGTTCACCGCGCTTGGGCGGATCCCGGCGGCGGCGCTGATGCCAGGCTTCGTTGCGCTCGGTGTTGCCTACATCGCGGAGACTGGGGTAGGTGGATGGTCTGGGCTTGGCAGCTCGTCGCTGGCGGTCCCCGGGCTGCCGGAGCTCACATCAACTTCGGTCACCGACATCTTGGTCGGCTTAGCGGTCGCGCTGGTAGCGGCGATTGTCACGCTGATCGCGCGTAAGTTTGGCGAGCGCGTTGCGCTGATGGCACGCAGTCATCCTCCGGTGGTTCTGATCGGCGTCGCGCTGATTACATCGGCTCTCGCGATCGCCGTCCGTGAGATTACCGGCGGATCGGTCAACCTGGTGCTCTTCAGCGGGCAGCTGGGTACGCCTGAGATGCTCACTGAAACCTCGCTTGGAGCGGTGGCGCTGATTATCGTTGCCAAGCTCGTTGCCTATGGCGGAGCGCTTGGCGCTGGCTACCGAGGTGGCCCGATCTTCCCGGCTGTATTCCTCGCCGTTGGCGTTGCGGTTGCCGGCACGCTGATCTTCCCTTCCGCGTCGCTTACCGCTCTCGTTGTCGCCGGTGTCGCGGCGGCAGTCGCGGCGGCGCTTCGTGTTCCCTTCACCGCGGCCGTCTTGGCGCTGATGTTGGCGACCAGCGCCGGCGCCGGTCACGCCGCTGCGCTCGCGATTTTCGGGGCAACTATTGGTTTCCTACTTCGTGTTGCGCTCGACAAGTGGGAACTGCAGCACGACCCGGCCGAAGCGCTGGCCGCCGCTCAGTCCTGAGCGGCGGCTCTTCCTACGCTATCTAGCCGCCCGGGTAGCCCCACGCTGAGGTGTGGCACGGGGAGCTGGCTGGGCACGAATCAATAATCCGCCCATTCGGCTTGAGGAAATCAGACTTCTGCTGCCGCGCGGCCGGCGTGGCGCGGGGCAGGCCGTGAGGGTCAACGCCGAGCGTCGGAGTGAGGTCTGCGGTCGGTGCCATTGGGTTCCCCGAGCCGCCCGCGGCCTTGAATGGATCGCTAGCCAGGCAGGTTGCGAAGATCGTGGCAGCGCCATTAACCGTTCGGCATGGCCCTGCGTCCCAGATCACAATTCCTGAACCTCCAGCGTTTGAGCTCGAAAGCGTTGGGATGCCCCAGAGCGGCGTCCTGTCTGCCGTGCGTGCGCCACTGCCCTCGTAGACGGTGGTGTCGTATACCGGCGTTCGGCCGACTGCGCCGATTGTGCGGGCCTCGTTCTCGGCCGATACCTGCGCCACCTGGTGGTCGCCGAGGGCCACGTGCAGCAACACTTGGTGCTTCGGTGTGTTCGGCAGTGGACTGTTCGTCACGTGCTGGGCGTAGCCGTCAGTCTCGCCGCGATCCCAGAGGTTCTGGATCACGGATAGAAGCAAGATTCGCTCAAGCCGGCTGGTGTATGCAGGCTTGAAGATGATCTCGTAGGTTCCAAAGTCGGTGCTGCGCGGAAGCAGCATGCTGTAGTTCATTCCAGCAACACCGAGTACTGCGCGCGTGAAATCGGGCGAGATTGCCGTCAGCGCGCCGCCAAGGATTGCTCCTTGGCTGTTGCTGTCGTAGTAAAGCTGGCTGGTGTCGATCATCGGCTTAGGCGAGGTCGGCGTAACTGCCGCGCTCTTGAAGGCAGCGTTAGTCGTAAAGCCTGATGGGCTGATCATCGCGCGGCCAAGCAGCAGCTCGTTCAGCAGTCCTTGCTGCATGCGGTCGGCCATCGAGCCGAACTTCGACATGTCGCCGAGCAGGTTGATCGCGTTTGGCACGTCATCTTCGGCCATCCCGATCTCTGGCGTTGCACAGAAGATCATGTTGTGCTCGCTCGCCATGTCGCTGACGTTGCCAGCTTGAATCTCGTCGGCCGTTCCAAGCAGTCCGTGGCCGTAGAGTGACGGCCGCGCTGGTGATGTGAGCGCGCTCCGCGGGATTCGGCACATGAAGTAGGCCTTCATCCTGCCCTGCTGCTTGGGAATCGAGCTGAAGATGCCCTTCTTCGGCGTGAGGTAGTTCATTGTCCCGCCGGCCGCGCAGCCCTTGCCGATGTAGCAAGGAGCGTCAATTGTGCCTTCAACTTCGCGGGCGATCTTCGGGTTGTCGCCAGCTGTGAAGTCGGTGACCTTCGTGATTGTGAAGCCTGGTGACTTGCCGCTTACCTTCTTGTCGGCGAGGTTCTTGTCCCCGATCGCAGCAAAGGAGCTGTCTCGCATCGAGAGCACTCGTTCGCTGAGGTTGCGACGACTTGCGACGGTGAAGTCCCACGCAAGGTAGAGCGAGTTACGCGAAATCTTGGCTTTGCCTAGGGTCGCGAAGATCGATGTGTAGCTTGACGCCCGTCCCTTGACTGAAGCGATTGGCTTGCCGTCGCGCAGTGACGCGAATGCTGCCGCTGCTGGGATCGTCGCGCCAGCGCCATTTTTGAGGTTGCGAAGGGCGACGATGTAGCGATGCCCTTCGGTGAAGTTCTTGGCCGGGTGGATCATCAGCATCTGACCGTCCGTCTCGGCGATCGCATCAGGGTTCGTGTCGAGCTCAGCCCAGATTGGCTGGCGCTTGCCGGTGGTCGCGTCGATCACGACGATCGGTGCGTTTGCGTCGGCGTAGCGAGCGATGTCGGTGATTGGCGCGGCTCCGCTCTGTGTCAGGTCAAGCCCGGGAACGAAGGTGAGGATGTTTGTGCCTGGGCTGAAGCCGTCGTTGCGATTCAGATCAGGCGGGAACGCCGACTTGCCGTGCACGTTCGTAGGGAACTGACCCACCTTGAAGTTGAGCCGAAGGCCGGTCTCAGAACCCTTCTGGGCGACGGTGTTGAAGTTGCTCGGATAGGGCAGCAGGCATGAACGCGCGTCTAGCGGATCACAGCCCGTCGGCGCTGCGATCGCGCTCGCGGCAGGAATCAGCGCTAGTGCAGCAATCAGGACGGTTCCGAACCCAAAACGATGCTTCGACATTTGTTATCTCCCCAGATAAGTTGCTGCTGTTAGCAGCGCTGACCCAAAGCTACCACGCTGGCCTTGGCGATGAGGCGGTTCGGTCGGCGCGGCACATTCCCACCTCGCGGTGCTAAACATCGGGTGTGCGCCTGACCGCCCGCCGTCACGACGTTGATCCAGATCGCCCCGATGGCCTGTTGCTACTGCTCGAGGACCCAGTCACCGGCCTGATCCCGTGGTTTGCCGTCGGCTTTCTCGCCGGGCCGCTCCCGTTCGTGATTGCCTCGGCGATCGCTCTGGTGCTTTCCCTGATGCTGGTGATGGCCTCGCGACTGCGCGGCGAACAGCCCAAGATTCTTGAGCTCTCTGACCTAGTTTTCTTCATCTGCTTGACGATCGTTGCTGCGCTTGCCGGAAAGGAATTGACTGCCTGGCTCAACGATCACGCTGACGAGGTCGCCAATGTGGCCGTTGCTCTGCTGGCCTACATCTCTCTGGCGATCGGACGCCCGTTCACGAGCCAGTACACGCTCGGCCGCTTCCCGAACGCCAGCGCACAGTTAAGGGCCCGCCTCGATCGCCTGGGTACTTGGATCTGGGCGCTGGCATTGACCTTCGCTGCGCTCGCTGGGTTCTACGGCGAGTTCATTCTGCCCGACCTATCAACCAACCTTTGGACCGGTTGGATCCTGCAGACCGCACCGCTGATCGTGGCGTTCAACACGACGATCTGGATTGATCGGCGTGCGCTCGCGCGCGCGGCCGGCGCAGAGCCGTTCCCCGGGATCTGGGCGCTGCTGCGCGACATCAGCTTCTGGTTCATCCCGAGCGGATGCCTCTCATTGATCTTTGACAGCGCGCCGCCATTCGTCGGCTGGGGGCTGATCGCCATTGGCGTCGCAGCAACGGCGACGTTCTGGGCGCTGCAAATCCACGACGACGGCCGAATCCGAATCGCCGCGTCGCACTGAGCTAGCCGCTAGTCAGACGGCTACAGGAATTGTTCGATACTGATTGAGGAAGGTCGAGCTGAGGCGGGTCGGCTCACCGTCAAGTCTCATCTCAGGGAAGCGGCGCAGCGTCTCCTCTAGCCAGATCTTCATCTCGAGCCGCGCCAGCCCGGCGCCGAGGCAGAAGTGGCGACCGCCACCGCCGAAGCCCTGATGCTCGTTTAGCGTGCGGCCAACGTCGAAGTGGTGCGGATCGTCGAAGACGCTCTCGTCGCGGTTGCCCGACACGTACCACATCAGAACCTTGTCGCCTTCGGCAATTGGCTGGCCAGCGATCTCGGTGTCCTTGGTTGCCGTGCGCCGCATGTAGGCGAAAGCCGGGTGGACGCGAACGAACTCTTCGACCACCTGCTCCGGCGGTACTGCGCCGCTCTTCACTAGCTCCATCTGCTCTGGATCTTCAAGCAGGCTGAGGTAGCCGGAGCAGAAGGTCGCGCGGGTCGAATCGTTACCGGCAACCATCAGCAGGAACCAGAACATGCAGATCTCTTCTGCGGTCAGTTTCTCGCCGTCCACTTCAGCGTCGAGCAGGGCGCTGGTTAGGTCGTCCTGGCGTTCAGCACCGCGCGCCTCAACGAGATTCCACACGTACTCGAAGACCTCTTTGAGCGCCGTCCAAGTGTCGTGCATGTCGCCGACTACGCGCGGATCTTCAAAGGCTGTCGTGCGGTTGGTCCAGTCGACGAGCTTGTCTGCGTCCTCGCGCGGGGCGCCCAGCATGTCGCCGATCACCATTGCCGGTACGTAGACGCCAACGTCCTGAACTAGGTCGATCTTGCCGTCGGGGTGGCGCTCAAGCGCGTTGTCATAGACGAGGTTGACGATCTCACGAATTCGATCGGCGTGATCGAGCGAGCGCTTCGGTGTGAATGCCTTCTGCACCAGTGCCTTGAGCCGATCGTGGCGCGGGGGATCCTGCGCGATCAGCATCATCCGCATGAAGTAGAGCGGCTCGTCGGGTGCGTCCTCGGGGATTTGGTCGTCCGGCAAGAATTGGTTGACGGCGAGGATGCCGCCCATCTCAGAGGAGAAGGTTTCGAAGTCGCGCCCAACTGAGGCGATCTCCTCGAAGCGCGTTACCGACCAGAAGCCTTCCTCGTGGGCGAAACCTTCGAGCGGGCTCCAGTGCACTGGCTGCTCATTGCGCAGCCGTTCAAAGACTTCGTGGGGCGGTCCGTCTTCCCAAAGGGAGAGGTCGCTGAGGTCGATTTGGTTGAGGTCGCTGCCTGCGGTTGTGGTCATTTAGGCTGGGCTCCTGAGCGGACTTGACAGTGTGTCAAGTCATCACCCTAGCGGATCAACCGGCGAGCGTCCATCGCTCGGACGCCTATCGTGTAATGAATGTTAGGAGTTGCTCTTGCAGCATTAACGCTCGCCGCGGGCGCACACGGAGCCGCCGCCGCGCGTCCGCCGATCGTCTGGAATGCGATCCCCTACTCAGCTAAGCGCAAGAGCGAGATGTCG
>CAIJLJ010000100.1 GCA_903821395.1 uncultured Solirubrobacterales bacterium
CGTGGCATTAGGCGCTGATGCCCTCAATCTCGACTTCGGCGGCGGCAAACTCGGCTGCCAGCTTGCGTTCGCGCTCGTTACGGTTGGCCTCGATCTCGGCCTCAAACTCGTCGCGGAACTTGGCTATCAGCGAACCGACCGGCATTGCCATCGCGTCGCCGAGCACGCAGAGGCAATGGCCGATGATCTGGTCCTGTACGGCGGCCATGATGTCGAGGTCCATCGGCGTCGCCGTGCCCTCCTTGATCCGCTCAACCATGAGGAAGGTCCAGCGCGTCCCCGCGCGGCACGGCGTGCACTTGCCGCAGGATTCGTGCGAGTAGAACTTCGCCAGCTTGTAGGCCAGCTCTACGACCGACTGCGTTTCGTCAACGACGATGATCGCGCCTGAGCCGAGCGCTGAGCCAGCGGCTTCGAGAGAGTCGTAGTCGTAGCCAACGTCGAGATCATCGGCGGTCAGCACCTGCGTGCTCGAACCTCCCGGGAACCAGCATTTGACCTTGCGGCCATCGGGCGGCCCACCGGCGAGGCCGTAGATCAGCTCGCGGCTCGAAGTTCCAAGTGCCACCTCGTAGTTACCGGGGCGCTCGACGTTGCCGCTGATCGAAACCAACTTCGTGCCGGCCGAGTCCTTCACGCCGATCGCGGCGTAGCCTTCGGCGCCGAGCTTGACGATGCTCGGGATCGCAGAGAGCGTCTCAACGTTGTTGATCAAGGTCGGGCCGTTGAAGAGTCCCTCGTTAGCCGGGAACGGCGGCTTCAGGCGTGGGTTGCCGCGCTTACCTTCGAGCGAGTCGAGCAAGCCCGTCTCCTCGCCGCAGATGTAGGCGCCGGCGCCGCGCGCCAGCTCCAGCTGAACGCTGAAGCCGGAACCGAAGATGTTCTCGCCAATCATGCCGCGCTCGCGGGCCTCAGCAATTGCGGCGTCGAGAATGTCGGCCTGCTGGTCGTACTCGCCGCGGATGTAGATGTACGTGATCGTCGCGTCGACGGCGAAAGCAGCGATGATCAAGCCTTCGATTAGCTGGTGCGGGTTCTTCTGGATCAGCTCGCGATCCTTGAAGGTGCCGGGCTCTGATTCGTCGGCGTTGCAGACGACGTACTTCTGCATGTCGCCCTTTGGAATGAACGAGGCTTTCTTGCCCATTGGGAAACCGGCGCCGCCGCGGCCGCGCAGCCCCGAGCCGGTTAGCTCGGTGATTAGATCCTCGCGCTTCATCTTCAGCGCGATTGGCAGCTGCGTGTAGCCGCCGCGAGCCATGTAAACGTCGATCGTGTTTAGGCCCGGCTCGTCGATGTCGGTAAAGAGCAGTGTGTCGGTCACTTTTCAGCCACCTTTGGGTCGGCGCAAGGGCGCTTAACCAGCTGCCGTGCCGGCAGTGGGTCGTCGCCCTCGCGGATCTGCCGAGCGAGCTCCGGCACTTCGCTGAGCCCGATTGGCCCTACATAGACACCGTTGACGGAGGCCATCGGCGCGATGTCGCAGGCGCCTAGGCACTCGAAGCCGCGGACGTTGACGTCGGGCTCCTCGCCAAGCTCAGCCTCGAGCGCCTCGAGCAGCTCATCGGCGCCGCAGAGCGAGCACGAGATGTTGGTGCAGACGTAAACCGTCTTGCGGCCGAGCGGCTCCATTTGGAACATGTCGTAGAACGTTGCGACAGCGGTCAGAGCGGCCGGGGTGCGGCCGAGCACAGCGGCGGCCTGCTCAACCCCCTCGGGCGCGCACCAGCCGTAGTAATCCTGTACCGCGTAGAGCGCTGGAATGAAAGCCGCGTCGCCTACCGGGAAGCGGCGCACGCCATCCTCGATCGCCGCCCGCAGCTCGGCAGGCACTTCGGTTGTCGCAGCATCAGGCACCACGGCCGGCTCTTTATCGAGATCGGCGGCGCGGTCCCAGCCCGGGATCCGCGAATCGTGCGTGAAGCGAGCGACGTGGCGCTGGACGTCAGCCATCAGCGATCAACCCCGCCGATAATCGGATCGAACATCGCGACCGTTGCCAGCATGTCAGCGATCAGCCAGCCTTCGGTCGCAGCCGGCGCGGCCTGCATGTTTACAAGGCTCGGATCGCGCATATGGACGCGGGCCGGCTTGCTCGAGCCATCGGAGCGAACGAAGCAGCCCAGCTCGCCGCGGGCGCCTTCGATTGCGTAGTAGGCCTCCCCCTCCGGAACGCGCATCCCTTCAGTTACAAGCTTGAAGTGGTGGATCAGCGCTTCCATCGAGGTCGCCAGCTCGTGGCGCGGCGGCAGCGCAATCTTGCGGTCGTCGGTGATCGTCGGGCCGTCGGGCAGATTGTCGAGCGCCTGAACGATGATCTTGACCGACTCCTTGACCTCGGCCAAACGAACTTGGTAGCGGTCGTAATTGTCGCCCTTCGTGCCGACCGGAATCTGGAAATCGAAGTCCTCGTAAGAGCTGTAGGGCATCGTCTTGCGCAGATCCCAAGGGTCACCGGCAGCGCGCAGCAGCGGCCCAGTGACGCCGTACTCGCGCAGCTTCTCGACCGACAGCGGGCAGACGTCGCGCTGGCGCTGGAGGAAGATCTCGTTCTTGTTCAGCAGGTCGCCATAGGTGTCGGCGCGCTCCGGCATGATCGCGCAGAACTTGCGGACCTGCTCGATCCAACCGTCAGGGATGTCCTCGATCACGCCGCCGATCTGGAAGTAGCGCGTGTGCATCCGCTGGCCCGATGACATCTCGAAAAGGTCGAGCAGCGTTTCGCGCTCGCGGAAGCAGTACCACCAGACTGAGATTGCGCCGAGGTCGAGCGCGCTGGTGCCGAGGAAGACGAGGTGGCTCATGATTCGGTTGAGCTCAAGGTGAATCACGCGCAGGTACTGAGCGCGCTTAGGAATCTCGACTTCGAGCAGCTCTTCGACCGCTCCGCAGTAAGCCATTGCGTTGAAGTAATAGGAGACGTAATCCATCCGCTCGACTACCGGGATTGCTTTCCAGTAGCTCTTCTGCTCTGCGGTCTTCTCAATCCCCGTGTGGAGGTACCCGTAGATCGGCTGCAGCCGGCGGATCACTTCGCCGTCAAGCGTTACTAGGAGCCGCAGCACGCCGTGCGTGGCCGGGTGGTGAGGGCCAAGGTTGAGCGTCAGCAGTTCGCGGTCACCTTCGAACTCGGTTGTCTCCGAGATCGTGATGCTCTCTTCCATCTTGCGGTAGTCGCTCAGCTCCCGAGCTGCAGGGTCAACGGTGCTCATTCGAACCACCGCGGCACGTTGTGCTCGTTGTGTGTGAAGAGGATCGGCTCGCCGCCGATTGGGAAGTCGCGGCGCTGCGGGTGGCCTTCGTAATCCTCCGGCATCAGGATCCGCCGCAGGTCGGGATGGCCATCGAAGACCAGGCCGAACATGTCGTAAGCCTCGCGCTCATGGTTGTTGGCGCAGGGCCAAGTTGGAGTAACCGACGGAAGATGCGGGTCCTCGGTTGAAACGCGGAGCGTCAACGCCACGCGGTCGCAGGCCTCGCGGCTGAGCAGCTCGTAGTCAACCCCGAGCCGTGGCTCATGCGGGTAGTAGTCGACGCCGTGCACGCTCGCTAGGAACTCGTAGCCAGCTGAGCGTAGAACCTCTAGCGAGCCAACGATCGACTCCGGCTTGACCTCGATCGCGACGCGACCTGGGCTCTCCACGGTGTCGATCACGCTGTCAGCGTCGTTCGCTTTCAGCGCTCCAACGAGGCGTTCCAACGTCGCTGCGTCAGGCATTCGTTCCCTCCGTGCCGCCGGCGCCGAAGACGTTGACTCCGGTCGCGTCGGCCGGAGCGAGCGGGTAAACCTCTTCGGTACCTTCGGCCTGGTAGCGCTCGCGCCATCCGAGAGTCGGGTCGCCGTGGACCATCGAGCGGAGCTCAAGGATTCCGTGCATCAGTGCTTCCGGGCGCGGCGGGCAACCAGGAACGTGCACGTCGACCGGCATGAACTTGTCAGCCGGGACAATCGCGTAGTTGTTGAAAACGCCCATCGAGCTGGAGCAGGCACCCATAGCGATCACGTACTTCGGCTCCAGCATCTGGTCGTAGATGCGGCGGATGACCGGGGCCATCTTGATCGAGATGCGGCCTGAGAGAACCAGCAGATCGGCTTGGCGCGGCGAGGCGCGGAAAGCCTCGTAACCGAAGCGGGCGATGTCGAGACGCGAGGCGGCGACGGTCATCATCTCGATCGCGCAGCAAGCCAGTCCAAAGGTCAACGGGAAGAACGAGTTGCCGCGCGCCCAGTCGGAGGCCTTCTCGAGCGTCGTAGTTAGAACGCGCTCTTGGACAAACTCGTCGAGGTCTTTGTCGTCAAGATCCCCACGCAACATGTCACGCGCGCGCAGCTGCTTGGAGCGGAACTCTTCAGCGTCCCCAACCTTCTGGCGGATTACTTCCATGTCAATGCCCCCCGACGCCATACGTAACCGAAGCCAACAAACAGCAACGCGATGAAGGTGATCGTCTCGAGCAGCGCAAAGGTGCCGAAGGCGCGGAGTTCAACGGCGATCGGATAGAGGAATAGAACTTCGATGTCGAAGAGCAGGAAGAGGATCGCGATCATGTAGAAGCTGATCCCGAATCGGAAGCCTTGTTTGATCTCCGACGGCATGCCCGATTCGTACGGGTCGGCCTTGTGATTGTTGGCGCGTGGAGGCGGCCCGAGGAACTTGTTGAGAATGCCGAAAACGATGCCGATCGTGGCACCGATGGCAATGAAGATCAGAGCAGGGGCGTAAGTAGCCAACACGGTCTGTTGTTGTATCACCTAAGAGCGGTCTATAGGCGACCGATCAGAGATCGTGACAAAGAGCTCAAATTGAGACAACTGGCTGATATCGCGGCGGCACTCGTCGCCACCATTGCTGTGTTCGGAGCGATCGCTGGTCTCTGGGCGTGGTGGCGCGGTTCGATGCAGCGAGGCTTCTGGATTATTTGGCGCGTGTCGCAGCTTGCTACGACGGTCCTGGCGGCAGTAGCACTGATCGTTTTCATCGCTGGTTACAAACCGAGCAGCGGACTCTTCTGGCTCTACATGCTGCTGCCGATCGCGGTCTCAATCATCGCCGAGCAATTGCGGATCGCTTCGGCCGACGCGGTCCTAAGTTCGCGCGACCTCGATGACGCTCAAGCGGTTGGCGAGCTACCCGCAGACGAGCAGCAACTGATCGTTTCGACAATCGCCAACCGTGAGCTAGCGGTGGCCGCAATTGCCTGCGTTGTAATCGCCTTTCTTGCTCTGCGAGTGCTGGCGACGGCCTAATCGGAAAGGCAACCGAGCGGGCGGTCAGTCAGTCCGGGCTCGTCTCTCGTATTATTCTCTGACCAATGTTGCTGCGACGCTTACTACCACTCCTGTTGATTGCTGCCACGGCCGTCGTGCTCGCTGCGTGCGGCTCGCAAGGCAACAGCGTCACCGGCCAATCCGCAGCCGTCGAATCGGGTAGCAAGCTCTTCGTTTCGCGCTGCTCCGGGTGCCACACGCTTAGCGTCGTCGGCGCCGAAGGTTCAGCGGCGAAGGTCTCAAGCGCCCAGAAGACGAACGGACCAAACTTCAATAAGCGCAAAGAGTGTTACGGCAACATTCTCTACGCGCTGCGCAACGGCGGCTTCTCCGGAGCGATCATGCCAGCCAACATTGTCGTCGGTAAAGAGACCGAGCAGGTCGCGGCCTTCCTCGCCAAGTACGCCGGCAGCGACGCGATGAACAGCACAACCAAGTGTCCGCCGACCCCGGCAAACGCCGGCGGGTAGCAGGAGCCGGACAGTGGCGCGATGCTCGATCTGAGGCGCCTGCGGAATGAACCAGACGCCGTCCGAGCGGCGCTCGAGCGGCGTGGCGGGGCCGACGGGCTCGACCGCGTAATCGAACTAGACGAGACGCGACGCGCGCTTCTGCCACAGCTAGAGGCGCTACGCGCCGAGCAGAACGCCGCCAACGAAGCGATCTCTGCGGCCAAGGCCAGCGGCGAATCGGCCGACGAACAGATCGCCGCAATGAAGGATGTTGCAGCTCGCGCAAAAGCGCTCGACGCTGAGCTTCAAACTGCTGAGGCAGAGCTCGACGACGCATTGGCGCTGCTACCGAACCTGCCCGACGACGACGCCCCGGCTGAGGACACTGTCCTGCGCGAGTGCGGCGAGCTTCCGAAGTTCGACTTCGACCCGCTCGATCACCTCGACCTTGCCGGTGAGCGCATTGACATCGAGCGCGGCGCGCGGCTCTCAGGCGCTCGCTTCGCCTATCTGCGCGGTGAGCTCGTGATGCTCGAGCTGGCTTTAGTTCGCTGGACTCTTGAGCTACTGCGCGAACATGGCTTTGAGCCTGTGATCCCGCCGGTGTTGGTTCGCGAAGAGGCTCTGCACGGAACCGGTTTCCTGCCCGACACTGAGCAGCAGATCTACCGACTCGCCGACGATGATCTCTACCTCGTCGGCACGAGCGAGGTGGCGCTGGCATCGCTGCACGCCGACGAGATTCTTGAAGCCGAAAAGCTGCCGCTGCGCTACGCAGGCTTCTCCCCATGTTTCCGCCGTGAAGCGGGCTCGGCCGGGCGCGACACGCGCGGCATCTTCCGCGTGCACCAATTCGACAAGGTTGAGATGTTCAGTTTCGTACCCCCCGAAGATGCGAAGGAAGAGCACCTAAGGCTGTTGGCCATCGAGGAGCAGATCCTGATGGCGCTCTCGATCCCCTACCGCGTCGTCGACATCGCAATCGATGACCTCGGCGCATCGGCGGCGCGAAAGTTCGACTGCGAGGCTTGGCTGCCAAGCCAGCAGCGTTACCGCGAGCTGACGTCAACCTCAAACACCAGCGACTTCCAAGCCCGTCGCCTCGCAATCCGGATGCGCCGTGAAGGCGGCAAGCCGGAGCTGCTGGCGACGCTCAACGGCACGGCCGTGGCGGTCGGTCGAACGATGATTGCGCTACTTGAAAATGGACAGCAGGCCGACGGCTCTGTCGTGATTCCTGATTGCCTCGTCGCATGCGGCGCCGCGGCCGTGCTTCCGCCAGCGGGAGGGTGAAGCCAACGATGGACCTCAACGCCGACATGGCGGAGGGGACTGGGCCAAGCGGCTGGGCGGCCGACGCGGCGCTACTTGACGTAATTACTAGCGCCAATGTTGCCTGCGGTGGCCATGCCGGCGACGAGGAGACAATGTTCCGCGCCTGCGCAGCCGCGGCCCAGCGTGGCGTGCGGATAGGGGCACACCCCGGCTACTGCGACCGCGAGAACTTCGGCCGCGTTGAACTTAATCTCGATGCCGGGCTAATCATCGAACAGGTGGCAGAACAGATTTCAGTGCTTGAGCGAATTGCCCGCGAGGCCGGTGGCAGCGTCACGCACATCAAGCCACACGGCGCGCTCTACCACCGCGCGCTACGCGACGAAGAGCTAGCGGCGGCACTGGCCGAAATGATCGCCGCGCTGCCAGGACCGCCGGTAGTGCTCGCACCAGCGAGCGGCGCGCTCGCCAATGCCGCTCGCGCGGCGGGGCTGCGATGCGCAGCCGAAGGCTTCGCCGACCGCGCATATGACGGCGCCGGCTTGCTCGTTCCGCGAGGAACAGCCGGGAGCATCCTCGACCACGACGAGGCGATCGACCAAGCGCTGCTGATTGCAGCCGAGCAAACCGTGATCGCCACCGACGGCGCCAGACTCGCGATCAAGGTTGACTCAATCTGCGTTCATGGCGATACGCCTGGTGCTCTCGAACTGGCAACAGCTATCGGTCACGAGTTGGCCAGCAACGGCATCGAAGTCAAGAGCTTCGCTTGAGTTCGGCCCATTCAATCCGGCAGGCCGGCGATCGCGCGGTGCTGATCGAGCTAGCTGACAACGACGCTGTGCAGATGCTTGCCAGCGGGCTTGAGCCGCTGCGCGGCGCTGAGCTTGCCGAAATTGTGCCCGGCCACGAAACGCTGCTCGTGGTTTGGAATTCGAAGCTCCCCCCGCTGCAACGGGTTGAGGAGATCGTCGGCGGCGCGTATGCAGTTGCCGAGGCGATCGAGGCGCCAAGCGAAGTGACTCTTGCCGTCCGCTACGACGGCCCCGACCTTGCGGCCGTGGCAGAGATCTGCGGCGTTAGCGCCGAGCAGGTTGTTGCCCGCCACCTCGCTGCCCAGTACCGCGTCGGCTTTATCGGCTTCGCCCCGGGATTCGCCTACCTGCTTGGTGGTGACCCCGCGCTGCAGCCGCCACGGCTCGCCGAGCCGCGCACGCGCGTACCGGCTGGGGCGCTCGCCATCGCCGGTCCATATAGCGCCGTCTATCCGCGCAGCTCGCCCGGCGGTTGGAACTTGGTCGGCAGCTGCGAAGAACCGATCTTCGACGTCGAACGGACGCCGCCCGCATTGCTCACGCCCGGCACGCGGGTGCGGCTGGTGGCTCAATGAGCGGCGCGATCGAAGTGATCAAGCCGGGGGCGCTGACAACGGTGCAGGACCTCGGGCGCCCAGGCTTCGCGGAGCTTGGCATCCCCCGCTCCGGCGCGGCAGATCGCGGTTCACTCACGCTGGCCAACCGCTTGGTTGGGAACGACGAGCGCGTAGCCGCGCTCGAGTGCACGCTGATCGGCCCAAGCTTGCTCTTCCACGAGGGCGGCGTAATCGCAATCACCGGTGCCGAGGTGCAGGCCCAGGTAGACGGTGCCGAGGTACCCCTCAACTCAGCCGTAACGGTTCCAGCAGGTGGCGTGCTCGAACTCGCGACGGCCAGCGCTGGGCTACGAACCTACGTTGCGGTTCGCGGCGGGATCGAAGCACAGCCGATGATGGGCAGCATGTCGAGCGACCTGCTCAGCGGCCTTGGCCCAGCGCCGCTTAGGGCCGGAGAGCTACTTGGAAGCGGCGAAGCGACTGCCGCGGTGCCGCCAATCGGGGTAGCCCCGGTGGCTGCGCCTGCACCGGAACCGCTCCTTCACGTGATCGAAGGCCCGCGCGCCGATTGGTTCACGGCCGACGCGCTCGAGCTGCTGACATCGAGTAGCTGGGAGGTCTCCTCAGATTCCAACCGCAGCGGCGTGCGACTGAAAGGGCCAAAACTGCAACGAGCGCGCAGCGATCAGTTGCTCTCGGAAGGGATGGTCGATGGCGCAATCCAGGTTCCTGAGTCCGGCCAGCCGATCATTCTTTTGGCCGATCACCCCACAACTGGCGGCTACCCCGTGATCGCCGTGATCGTCAGCGCCGACCTCGACGCGGCAGGCCAGCTGCGCCCCGGTCAACAGCTTCGCTTCAGCTCTAGCTAGTACTCCGTTGAGAGCGCAGCTCGTCGCGAATTTCGGTCAGTAGTTCAATCTCGTTGGCAGCCTCTTCCGAGCTCGCACCGCGAAGCCGGTTAAGCGTGTTCATCGGCTTGACGACGAAGAAGAAGACCGCAGCCGCGACCGAGATGAAGGCGATCAAGGCGTTTAGGAAGCTGCCGTAATTGAAGCGGCTGCCGTTGATCGTGAAGCTGAGGTTGGAGAAATCGGGTTTGCCGATGATCGCGCCGACGATCGGAGTGAGCACGTCACCAACTAACGAATTGACGAGCGCCGCGAAGGCCGCGCCGATCACGACCGCTACCGCTAGATCAACGACGTTGCCACGCAGCAGGAAGTCCCGGAACTCTTTGATCATCTTCCGATGATCTCAGCCAGAGTGGACTTATTCGCGCGCTTCTCAGCGAACTGCGGTTACTTGCAGCGCCTGCCGCGCGCGGCGGTCAAGTGCCGCAGCACTCTTAGCGCCACCGCTGCTGCGCCCGCCGAAGTAGAGCCTCCAGGCGGTTGAGAAGTGCGAGTAGCCGCTCTGGCGCGGGTCGGTCGTAGTCATTCCTGCCGTCACTGCTGCGCCGCTGGCGGCATACGAGGCGCTGTCGCCTGTGCACTGCGGCGCGGTTGGGTGGGTCGAGTCGACGTAGTAGCCGGTCATCGGCAAGCCAATGATGCTCGTTGTGTGCGAATAGCTAACGGTGAGGGTTCCCTGGTTACCGCTGACCTGCGACCAACTCGGAAGGCCAGTAGCGATCGCGTCAGGCTGGCCGTCGACCTTCACGCCGGTGAGGTTGAGGCTGTTGCGGTAGGTCATGCCGGCGGCCGCGGCCGAGTAGTCAAGAAAGTCGACCACGGTTCCGATCGCGTGAACGCGCAGGAAGGTTTCGACGTCCTCGCGGCCCGGGTACATCAATTCGCGGCGCTCGGTGTACGGGCCGCTGTTAGCGCCAATGAAATCGCGGATCGCACGGACCGGGCCAACGCGGTTGGTCAGAAACGCGCCTTCTCCGTCGGAGAAGGTCCGTTCGCTGCGCCCGCAACTACTGGCGGAGATCATTGACTTGTGCATGTCAAGGATGTCGACCCCGCTCGCGCCCTTGGCACGGATCTGGAGTCGATCTTTCATCCAGCGGTCGGAGAAGCCAAGCGAATAAGTCGGAGTCGTCAAGCTGGAAGCCTCAGGGTTCGGTCCTTGGGCTCGCCGATAGCCCGAATACGGCTGCCCGGAGGCGAGCGAAAACTTGTACGTCAGTGGATGGCTCCCGGTCGACTGATCGATCCTCACTCCGGGCCGCGCTTCCCCTACCAGCACGTACCCACTCTCCTGGCCGATCGAATCGTTCACGCGCAGCCACTGGTGGCGCTGGCCGCGAAGCGTACTCGGCAGAGCCAGACCCTTCGGTGCCTTGCTCCCAACCGAGCTTCCTAGCAGCGCGAGCTCATCGTTGGCATCGAAGCTCGGGTCGTTGTCGCTACCTGCCGAATAGGCGGCGTCAGCGTAGACGAGCGTCTGTTCACCGGAAGGCAATGCCGGCTGATAGGCGTTACCTACGTCGAACAGCTTGCGTTCATCGACCTGGAGCGGCACCTGGCTGAGCCGTCCGCCTTGGTAGCGGTAAGCGATAAGTCGAGCCGGCGCCGCGCCCAGCAGAGCAGGGACGCTCGCGCCGGTGGCCACGACCGGGTCGCCGGCCCGCGCGCTGGCAACCGATGCGCAGGCAGCTGCGGGCATCGCCGCGGCAGCAAACAATGCCGCGAGAACAGCCGCGTAAACAGGCGTGCGCATAAGTCAATGGTAGGTCAGTGCGAGCCGAGCCAACCCCGGTTGATCGGTTCTAGTAGCGCGCCGAGCAGCAACTACAAGCGAACTAGCGGGCCTGGGAACCCGGACGAATCGAGGAGGTGCTGGTAAGCAGCACCGGGTTCTTGCAGCGCACGTACTTGGCCGGTAAGCCGTCTGTCAGCGGCGACGAACTGACGACGGCCGCGCCTGCAAAAGGCCTGTTCAAGCTGACGACCACAGTTTCTCCGAGAGCAACGAAGAGCGCGACTGCTAGCACTGTCGCTAGGTGCGCCTTGGGGTGCCGGACGTCCTGCATACTGACCGCGGTCAGTAGCACTAGCCCGACCAACACAATCGCAATCACAAGAACCACTGGGACCCGCTCGGAAGCGGCGTTGACTAACTGCCGTCGTGCACTTCCGATGTCGCCCATCGAACTAAACTCTTGATTGAATCCTGGCAGCTTCATAACGCTGGCCGGTCTGACATGAGCCGATATCTGGTAGAGATTCTCGAGCGCGGCGGTGGCTCGCGGATCCTGGCGGTTCGCCGTAGCTAGGTACGGGATCTCGTCGCAGACCTCAGTCCTGACGAACGCAAGAATGCCAGCGGAGATCTTCAGCGCGTTCGGCGCGGGCAAGGTCGAGGCGGCGAAACCAGCGGTGGCGAGCGAAGCTGCCTCCGTCGACACCTGCGACTTTGCGCTGCTGACGTTGCTCCACTCCTGCGAAACGATAAAACCAACCAAGAAAGCGTAGAAAGAGGCGACGATCGCCATCATGTTGCGAACGCCGTTCCCGCTCACCTCGCGGACGTGGTTGGGAATAAAAATGCGCCCAGCCCAAAGCAGCAGCGCCGCGACTAGGACCCAGGCTGATGCGATCAGCAAGAAGGTGAGCACAATTGGGATGTGCACGAACGGATCTGTCACGGCGGCCACCGGGCGACACTAGACGAAAACCTCCTCGGCGGCGAAGCGGAGGGGGCGGGATTCGAACCCGCGGTCCAGGGTTACCGGACTCCGGTTTTCAAGACCGGTGCATTCGACCACTCTGCCACCCCTCCGCGGGGCATTGTGGCAGGAGAAGGGCAGCGGTGGCTCGAAACCCAGCCGAAGCTTCAGGCAGAATGCACACTCCGAGCTATTTACTTCAGACAAACAGGAGGAACAAGATGATTGGCGCGATCCTGCTGGGCTTGATTGCCGGAACCGTTGGCAGACTGCTGGTGCCGGACATGTGGAGCGAACTGAGCGGCCCGAAGTCTTGGCTCTTCTCACTCTGCCTAGGACTAGCTGGAGCGGTTGTCGGCTACCTGATCTTCACTGTCGGGCTTGGCATTGGCGACAGCAACGTCTTCGACCTCGGCGGCATCTTCGGCGCGATCATCGGCGTGATCATCCTGCTGCCGTTCGTCGGCATCTTCGCGCGCCTCAAACGCGGTAAGCAGAAGTAGCCGCATAGCGGTTCCGCCGCAGCGGCCGTCTAAACTGCCGCCATGGCTTACGCAGGCTGGTTAATTCTTCTCGCTGTTGGCGCGATCCTCTACTTCGCCGTCAACAACACTGAGGTCAGCGGCGTTGACATCGGTGTGGTCGGGCTGATCCTGATGGGTGTGGCGGTACTTGGTTTCGTGATCTCGTTCGTGATGTTCATGATCCGCCGCTCAGATGCACGCCAGGGCCAAGGCCCCTACCCGCCGCAGTAGCGGCGCTGATTAAACGGCTGGGATCTGCTGCGTGATGCAGTGAACGTTGCCGCCGCCGAGCAGGATCTCACGGCCCGGCACCCCAACCACTTCGCGCTCCGGGAAGAGCTCAGCGAGCTTCGCCATTGCCTCGTCGTCGGTGCGCTCGTCAAGTAGCGGAGCGACGATCCTGCCGTTGCAGGTGTAGAAGTTGACGTAGGAGCCGGCCAACTCGTCGCCGGCGAGGCGAGGCAGAACCTCACCGGAAGCGATGATTCCAGCAGCCTCGGCCTCACTCATCGGCGCCAGCGTTGGCATCGGCAAAAGTTCGACCTGGATTGAGCGGCCGCGGGCATCGGTCATCGTCTCCAATCGCGCGCGGGCGTCATGCGAGATCGCGTGCTGCGGGTGCGAAGTGTCATCGGTCCACGTCAACGCAACCACGCCGGGACGGATGAAGCACGCGAGGTTGTCGACGTGCCCGTCTGTTTCGTCGCCAAAGGTGCCTGCGCCGAGCCAGAGAACTTTCTCGACGCCGAGGTAGTCGCAGAGGTGGCCTTCGATCTGCTCGCGCGTCATTGACGGGTTGCGGTTCGCGTTCAGCAGGCACTCCTCGGTCGTGAGGCATGTGCCTTCACCATCTACGTGGATCGAACCGCCTTCGAGAATTAGCGGCGCGCTGTAGCGCTCGTCACCTTCGAGCCCGATCACTTGAGCGGCGACCTGCATGTCCAAGTCCCAGTTTGGGTAGAGGCCGCCTTCGTGGCCACCCCAAGCGTTGAACTGCCAGTCGACGCCGCGGCGCTCACCGTCCGCGTTTGTAACAAAGGTTGGCCCCACATCGCGCATCCAAGCGTCGTCGCTGTCTAGTTCAACGATCTCAACGCTTGCGGGCAGCAGCGCCCGTGCGCTCTCAATCTGAGACCCTCGCACACCCATCCGCACCGGCTCGGCGGCAACGATTGCCGCAGCCATCTCGGCGTAAGCCTGCTGCGCTGGGCCGCCCTGCTCTCTCCACGTGTCAGCCCGGTGCGGCCAGAGCATCCAAGTGCCCTCATGCGGCGCGAACTCTGCCGGCATCGCGAAGCCATCGGCGAGTGGCGTGCTGCTCAAAGAATCGGTCATCAGCGCGATCCTACGTGCTGTGGAAGAACTTAGAGACCGAAAGCGGCGCGCATTGAGGGAGCCGACGCCGCCTCGCCGAGAAGCGGCAAGCCAAGCAGCTCCTCGCTGGTGCGCAGCATGCTGTAGTGGTCGTAGCGTGCTGCGGCGACCGTGCCCGGCGAAGTTGTCGGCGAGACGACCAACGCCACGGTGTGCTGACCGCTGTTGTAGTTGTCCTCGTCCCAAGCGATGAAGAGAGCCAGCTGGCCAGCTTGGTACTGCGGCGAAGCGATCACCTTCGGCACCAGGCCTGAAAGAAAGTCATCGCCGCGGCGCACTTCGGCGCTGTCCGGGCCGCACGCGCTGGCGTGCATGTCATTACAGAGGTTCGGCACGATCATCGTGAACGGCTGCTCAAAACTCGGGTTGCTTGGAAGATTGACATTGTCGAGCGCACAGCCCGGCAGGTTCGTGAAGTAGGTCTCCGGGTTGTGCCTCACGGCGTACTCCCCGGTGCTTGTGCGGTAGCACGGAGATGGCATCGACTCAGCGTAGGTGCGGTGCGCTACCTGACCAAAGATGCTCGGCGCCGAAAGCGGGTGGACTGCTGGATCGCCGTTGTCGATGATCCCCTGCGTGCTGCCGCTGGAAGCCGCGATGTAGTTCGGGAGCGACGGATGGGTTTCGCCGAAGAAGTTTCCAGCGAGCCCGTAAGAGGCCGCAAGCGAGTTTATGTAAGGCGCTTGGGCACTCCCAATCACTTCGCCGTAAGACTTGTTCTCCATCATGATCCAGACGACGTGCGGATAGCTGTGCGCGGATACAGGCGGAGTTGGGGGAGTCGCAGGGGCCTCAACCGGCGCCGTGACAGGCTCGGTCACCGGCGCGCGGCTAGCTGGTGGCGTGACTTTCTGCGAGAGGACACTGAGCGACCTCTGGCAACTCGAAGCCGGGTTCATCACTCTGATCACTAGCTGATGTTTGCCGGAGCCAAGCTCGCTGCTGAGCTTGACTGTGCCACTCACTCGACGGTTTGCGACCTGTCGGCCATCAACCGTGACGCGCATCAAAACCGCGCCACTGCAGGAGCGAGCGTGGAGGGTCAGGGACAGCGTTCCCGGGCCACGGACCGAACGTTTTGTGATTCGCGGCGATGAGGCGTTCGCAGCGATCGGCATGGCCAACACGGCAACCGCCGCAGCGATCATTGCTGTTGGGATGGCGCATCGGCGCATAAGGCTTGAGACCTGCGGGAGACCAACTAGTGACGGAGCTGCTGCCCCGAGGCTGTCTGATTGGCTGAGCATGACCGCCAAAACACCCATCACGGTGGAAAGGTGCGCTCCTCGCTAGCGCTAACCAGCGAAGCGTTTGAACAGCTTGCTGAACTCGAATGGCGATTGAGCGATGCTGGAGCAGGTTGCTTCGGCCCAGGCCTTAGCGCCCCCAGGGCACTGTTGGTCGCGCCCGGCCGACCAGAAGGCGAGCATGCCTAGGTGCCTGGAGGCAGCGAACTTCACTAACTGGCTCGCATCGGTTTGCGAGAAGATCTCGCTCGGGTTGTCGTTCACGCCGATCATCGGCGTCACGCCAACCATCTCCCACAGCTTCGCCTTGTTGAGCTTCGGGTAGAGGCGGTGGAGCTGCCCCTTAAGGCTGCTGGCGACCTTGATCGCGTAATAGCCCATCCGGCCTTTCGGGTTTGGTGCCGCAGCGTCGCCGTAATCCATCGCCATCCCGTTGACGACCGACAGCTTCGCGCCAGTGTCGATCGTTGTGCGCATCAGCGCCAAGCCATCGGCTGTCAATCCGGTCGGTAGAACCGGCAGAGTGAAGCTGACGGCCAGCTTGCGGCCGGCCGCCCAGGCGCTGCGCTGGAGAATCGCGATCGCCTCGCCGCGGCGAACGATCGATGCGCGGTCGCTGACAGCGCCGCCTTCGATGTCGAAGTCAATTCGCTCGAGCTTGTAATTCGTGATTACCGCTTGGTACTGGGCGGCGAGACTCTCAGCTGAGCCGCAAGCCAAAGCCAGCTCAGTTCCGTTGGCGCCACCGAACGAGGCCAGCGCGTCACCGTGCAGCGCGCGCAGCGCCTTCAGCTGGGGCAGGATCAGGCGCTCATCGCTTACCGCCGTTACTCCACCCCAGCTCGCTTTGCAGCCGCCACCGCTGAGCACGAACGCGAGTGAGAAGTAGCGCACGCCGGTAGCGCGAGCAGTGGTCTTTAGGTTCAGTGGTGGGTAGAGCGAGGTGTCCGCGTAGGGCGTGAAGGCGAAGGCGCGGCCGCTGGCTGAGGCTGGCGCGCCGGCAACCGTTGCGGCGATCGCTGCTGCAGCCGACGCCACGCATAGAACTTTTGAAGTACGAAAGCTCACCCCCAACACGCTAGAGGCTCAGTGCGACTCGCGCGCCGGCTCCTACCCTTGTATGGATGAGCGAAAAGATCCGCCTGCTCCCAGCCGTCGATGCCCGCGCGCTTGATGGCACCGAGTACCGCCTCCCCAGCGAGCTCGGCGGCGAGCGCAACCTGATCGCCGTAGCTTTCGAGCGACACCACCAGGACGACGTTGATTCCTGGCTCGGCGACTTCGCTGAGCTCGAGGACGAGCACCCAGGCCTGATTACTTACGAGATGCCAACAATCTCGCGCCGCTTCGGCCCCGCGCGCAGAGTTATTGACGGTAAAATGGCTTCCGCGATCCCAGACCCTAAAACCCGCGCCCGCACGATCACCTCGTACACCGACGTGAACCGCGTCCGCGACAGTCTTGGCCTACCCGACACCAGCGAGATAGCCGTCATCGTCTGCGACCGCAACGGCGTCGTCAGCTGGCTGGCGCGCGGCAAACGAAGCGACGATGCGGCGGCCGAGCTGCGGGCTGCTCTCGCCGACTAGCTACTCACGCGCCTTTGAGCAGCTCGGCGATCGTCACTGGCTGCAGGTGCTTGCGCTGAAGGATCTTGAGAATCTTCGGTAGAGCCTTCGACGTTGGCGGGTAATTGGCATGCATCAGGATGATGCGGCCCGGTTTGGCCCAGTAGTGAATTGCGTTGAGGATGTATGGCTCACTGCGTAAGTCTGAATCAGCGACCGTTCCTGACCACATAATCACTCGCTTGTAACCGGCCTCGCCGGCGGCTGCGAGCGTGCCGGAGTTGTAATCGCCGTAAGGCGGCCGAACCCACGGGCGGCCGGTCAGTTTGAAGGTCTTCTCGATCCAAGCCTCATTGCGCTGGAGGTCGGCGCCGAAGGCGGCGGAGCCAATCTGCGTTGCCGCGCCATGACTAAACGTGTGGTTGCCTAGTGTCAACTGGCCGTTCTCTACGAGCGCGCGGATTCGCGCCGCTTGCGGGTCCCAGCTGGCTCCGTAGGTGCCGTTGGGAAAGAAGGTCGCGTGAGTACCAGACTTCTCGAGGAAGTCGACGATCCGCTTGACGCAGCTGGCGCAGGTTCCGTCGTCGAAGGTCAGCGCAACCTCGTTGCCGGCTGTGGGCACTTCGGTTATGACCTTGGCAACTCCGGGGACCAGCGGCTTGATGCGCTGCTGAGGCGGGAGCGTCGGCTTCGGTGCCACGACAACGGGCTTTGGCTTTGCAGGCGCAGGCTCGCTGGCTGCTGCAACGGTGCTCGACGAGCTGCCCGGTGAGCCGCCGCGGATGATCGGGGCGACCACCCAAGCCGCTGCGCAGAGCACGGCGCCTAGCGCTGCGAGCACAGCAATCCGTCGCCGCCGTGCGGTCGCACGGCGCTGGCGCTCACGACGCTCAAACCGATCATTCATAGACGACCACGGTGGCAGCCGGAACCTCTAAACCCAGCATCTTCGCTTGCAGGCAAAACGCGGGTGTGACGGACTACGACGACCGAAAAAGCGGAGAGGGCGGGATTCGAACCCGCGAACGAGGTTACCCCCGTTACTCGCTTAGCAGGCGAGTGCCTTCAGCCTCTCGGCCACCTCTCCGGACGGGGCGAAGTGTACCCCTGCTCTGGCACTAGGTAGATGCAGCCAACATTCTTTCCGTCACAAACTGCAACCTTGGCAGTCGGAATCTGTAGTTATCAAGCAACGGGGCAATACGTACCTACGCAGTTGTACGCAACAAAGCACTAGAATTTCGGGGATCGCGATGCTCGCATCATCAGCTCAAACAAAGTTGTTTACGCGTCGGCGCGCCGCACTGGCGCTTGCTCCTTTGTGCGCCGTCATGCTCGCGGCAATTCCGGCTAGCGCCAATGCGGCTGGCCCTTCGAGCGATTACATAGTCCTATACGACAACGGCTCTGGGCTGGCGCAAAAGGTCGCCGGCGAGAAAGCGCGAGGCAACAAGGTCGAACATGTTTTCCGCAGCGCAGCCGACGGCTACGTCGCTTCGCTCGACGCCGGAGATGTCAAGCGGCTACGGGCGCAGGACGGCGTAATGCTGGTCGAGAAGAACAAGCCAATCGAAGCCCTCAGCGCCGGCCCGCGAAGCGGCGCCGCAGCCTCATGGGGCCTCGACCGGATCGACCAGAGGGCACTGCCGCTCAACAACCTGATCTCGACAAGTCAGAACGGTTTCGGCGTAACCGCATACATCATCGATACCGGCATCCGCGCCGACCACACTCAGTTCGGCGGACGAGTGACAGCCGGATTCGACGCGATCGGAGACGGGCAGAACACAAACGACTGCAACGGCCACGGAACGCACGTCGCAGGCACAGTTGGTGGTTCGACCTACGGCGTAGCGCCTCAGGTCTCGCTGGTAGCCGTCCGAGTTCTGGACTGCACCGGGTCCGGCTCAATAGCTGGCGTGATTTCCGGCATCGACTGGGCGACCGCCAACCACGTCACCGGCGTCCCCGCTGTAGCCAACATGAGCCTCGGAGGCGGATACTCAGCGGCGCTTAACACAGCAACACAGAACGCAATCGCCGACGGCATAACCTTCGCCGTGGCTGCCGGCAACTCCAACGCCGACGCTTGCGGCTCGTCGCCTGCGTCAACGCCAAACGCGCTGACTGTCGGCGCAACGGGATCGAACGATGCTCGCGCTTCGTATTCAAACTTCGGCAGCTGCGTTGACGTCTTTGCCCCAGGCACCGGAATCACATCGGCATGGAACACATCGACGACGGCCACCAACACGATCTCCGGAACCTCGATGGCGTCACCGCACGTTGCTGGCGACGCAGCTCTGATCCTCTCAGCTAACCCACTGAGCACGCCGGCGCAGGTCGCAGCAACGATGGGGTCGGCAGCAACGACGGGCGTCGTCACCGACGCGGGTGCCGGCTCACCGAACCGACTTCTATACACCGGTGAGAGCTCAGCTCCGCAGCCGCCTCCTGCCCCAGCACCCACCCCGCCGGCGACCGACAACTTCTCCAGCGCGACGCCCCTCACTTCGCTCGCCGCCGTTACCGGCACAACGGTCGCCGCAACGCACGAAGCCGGTGAACCTGCGCACGTGAGCGCGAACTTCGGTTCGTCAGCGTCGACTTGGTACACGTGGACGGCGACGGCAGACGGAACTCTCGCGCTGAGCACGCAGGGCAGTAACTTCGACACGCTCTTGGCCGTCTACTCGGGTGCCGCAGTCTCCAGCCTGACACCGGTTGCGGGCAACGACGACAACGGCGCCGGCGGACTTTGGAGCAGCGTCAGCATCCCGGTAACGGCCGGGACTACGTACCGGATCGCAATCGATGGTTACGGAGCAGCCACGGGCACCACAAGCCTTGCGGGTAGCTTCACCGCGGCCACGCCAACGCCGCCCACTCCGCCAACTCCCCCAACACCGCCGACTCCCCCAGCTGCTCCCGCAAACGACAACTTCGCCAACGCCGCCGCGCTCAGCTCTCTCGCGGGAACGGCGGGGACCACAGTCGGCGCGACCCACGAGACCGATGAACCAAACCATGTCGGCTCGACACTCGGGTCAAGCGCTTCGATCTGGTACCGATGGACCGCGACCCAGGACGGCACGCTCGAGCTCAATACGCAGGGCAGCAGCTTCGACACGCTGCTCGCTGTTTACACAGGTGACGCGCTCGCCGGGCTGACCGCGAAAGCCGCGAACGACGACGCACCAGGCGGCAATTGGAGCCGCGCCAGTCTCGACGTAACAGCTGGAACCACGTACAAGATCGCGATCGATGGCTACCACCAGCTGACCGGCACAACGGCGCTGAGCGGGACCTTCACCCCGACGCCGCCTCCTCCTACGCCAACGCCGCCGGCACCGGTCGCGCCCGATACGACGATCACCGATTGGCCTGGGACTGTGACCACCAACACGCGCCCAACGTTCTCGTTCACTTCCGATGCAACCGGCGCGACCTTCGAGTGCCAGCTCGATGGCGGTGCGTGGGCAGGCTGCAGCAGCCCGTTCCAGCCTGACACCGCGCTCAGCAGCGGCTTCCACTCATTCGCGGTTCGAGCGACCAGCACCGACGGACTGACCGACGAGACGCCGGCCAGCGTCGCGTTCGCAGTACAAGCGCCTGCAATTCCGCCAACGGTTCCACCGACGATGCAGCCCGGAATCTTGACTCCGAACAGCACAACGATCTCTGTCCTCGGCCGCGCCGCAACGCTCTCGATCGGCTGCGTCGCCGCGTCCGCTTCATCGGCCCCCAGTCACAGCCATGCTTCCTCGGCGACCGACGGGCCGTGCGTCGGCAGACTGCGTCTAACGACTGGCCGCAGCAGCAGCGAGCGCAACGTCAGCCTCGCCGCCGCCGCCTCCAGCAACGTCAGCTTCCCGATCGACGCCCGCACTGCGCGCGCCGTCAACGCTGGAACCGCAGTGCGCGCAACGCTGCGCATCACCCAAGGCACAACCTCTCGCTCTGTCACGGTCACGCTGCGAAGGCTCAGCGCCAGCGCCCGCAGCCGCCTGCTTAGCCAAGGCCGCAACTAGAGCTGCTCGCAGTACACTCAGCCCCGCTGCGCCCGTAGCTCAGCTGGATAGAGCGTCGGTCTACGGAACCGAAGGTCAGAGGTTCGAATCCTCTCGGGCGCGTACCGAAAGCCCCGCGATTCGCGGGGCTTTCTTGTTCAGAGGTTCAGGTGACGCGGCTAGGAGTGGGAGGAATGCTTCGCCTGATTCGCAACCGGCGCTCATAGCGCCAGCGCGCTAAGTGAGCCAACCGATTGCGCCCTCGAGGTTGGCGCCAGACATCTTCGCGCCGCGCAGGTCAGCGTCCTCGAGGTTCGCGCCTTGAAGGTTCGCGTTGCGGAACTTTGCGCGGCGAAAGTCGCTGCCGCGCAAGTTGGCTGAGCCGAGGTCGCTGTCATCGAGGTTGGCGCGCCCTGCCTCGACTTGGCTTAGGTCGGCGCGGCTCAGGTCGGCGTGGCGCAACTCGGCGCGGCTTAGGTCCGCGCCGGCGAGCTGCGTGCCAACCAGCTTCGCCTCGATCAGCTCGGCGCAGAACATGCTGGCATCGCGCAGGTCGGCTCCGCTTAGGTCGGCGCCACGCATGTCGGCGTGCTCAAGGCCCACTTCGCGCAGGTCTGCACCCTGGAGATTTGCGCCAGTGAGGTCGGCACCAGAGAGGTTCTCGCCGCTGAGATTGGCACCGGAGAGGTTGGCGTCTCGGAGATGTGCTCCGGCCAGTTTCCGCCCCCGAAGGTCCTGCCCACTTAGGTCCTGCCCACTGAGATTTACGCTCATAGTTGCTCTCTCTCTTCCCTTAGCCTAGTCGGCTGGCCCAAACGGGGCAAATGAGCGCCTGTGATCCGCGGCAATCGCTAGCTTCCTTCGAATGAGTGATTCGGAAGTAACTCCACTAGACGACCGCACGACAGGCAAGCTCCGCCGCCTCAACGTGATCGTCGGCCTCGTCGCCGCAGCGCAGGCGGTCGTGCTGCTGATAATCGCCAAGCCCGCATCGCTGCCGGTCAACATGACTTACATGCTCGGGCCTCCCGGCGAGGGCAAGTACAGCTCGCCGACGGAGCTCTTTGGGCTGCGGATTGACATTGCCGTAGCCCTCTTCCTACTTCTGGCGGCAGCCGATCACCTAATCGTCGCGAGTCCCATAGCCAACCGCTGGTACAACGCAAATGTGGCGCGCGGGATCAACCCGGCGCGCTGGTGGGAGTACTCGATCAGTGCGTCGCTGATGATCGTGCTGATCGCGATGTTGACCGGGATCAGCCAAGCGACAGCGCTGATCGCAATCTTTGGCGTCAACGCCTCGATGATCCTCTTCGGGCTCGTAATGGAGTACGTCAACGAGGGCCGCGAGACGGTCGACTGGCGCCCGTTCATCTACGGCTGCATCGTCGGCGCGGTGCCGTGGGTTGCGGTTGCGCTCCAGCTCTTCCCGATCAACCTCAAGAGCGGCGGGCACGCGCCGACCTTCGTCTACTTCATCTTCTTCACGCTCTTCATCCTCTTCAATACGTTCGCGATCAACATGTGGCTGCAGTACCGTCGCCGCGGGCGTTGGGCCAGCCCGGTCCACGCCGAGCGCGTCTACCTCTGGCTCAGCTTGATTGCCAAGAGCGTGCTCGCTTGGCAGGTCTATGGCGGCGCTCTGGCTGGCAGCTAGCAGCGCGGCTCGTTTTCGGCAAGTATTGGGTAGATGAGTCAGGAGCTGGTCGTGATAGAGGTTGGCCGCGAGGAGCCGCGCAGCGATCAAGGCGGCGGCGTCTTCGGTCTTATCGGCCGCGTCGCCAGCTTTGGCGTGCGCTCCACAGGCGATGCGATCGAGGCCGTGATCGGCTCCGACGCGGTTGAGGACAGCATTGACCGCCTGCTCAGCAGCCCGGCGATCGAGCGCCTAATCCAGACCGCGCTGAGTGGCCCACTTGTTGATGCACTGAGCCGCGAGCTCGTGCGCCAGCGGGTCGTTGAGCGAATTACGACAACGCTGATTGAGGCTGGCGTCTTTGAGCCGATCATCGACGCCTTCCTCGAGCGGCCTGAGCTGTGGGTTTTAGTCGAGGAGATTGCGCAGAGCCCGTCGGTCAGCGACGCGATCCGCCAGCAGAGCTTCGGCTTCGCCGATCAGGTTGGTGATGAGGTCCGCGGCCGCAGTCGCAGCGCCGATGACATTCTCGCTCGCGCAGCGCGCCGCCTAGTTGGTCGCCGCGGCCAGATGGCTGCGCAGATGCCTTCCGATCACGACGCCCACATCGAGGGCAGCGAGCAAGCCAGCACGGCCGCGGGCGAGGAGAAGAAGTGACAAGCGCCGCCTCCAGCAACGAGCAACCCCCGATTGAGGCTCAGACGCCATCCGAACTTGACACGGCGACCAACCGTGCTCAGGTCGAAGCGGCTGTGCGGCTACGCGGATCTGCCGCCGTCAAGGGCGCGCCTCAGCGCTACGTCGGGCTGGTCACACGCCTACTTGGCTTCGTCGTAGATGTTCTCGTGATCAACCTCGTTGCTGCGTTCAGCTGGGCCGTTGTCGCGCTAACGATGTCGGCGCTGAACGTCCCCGACAAAGTTGACTCAGCGATCGTCGGGATCATGGGGATCCTCTACCTGATCTGGGCCGGCGGCTATTTCGTCGCTTTCTGGAGCGGGACCGGACAAACCCCTGGAGCAAGAGCGCTCGAGTTTCGCGTCGTTGATGCCGAGGACGGAAAGCCAATCAAGCTTGGCCGGGCCTTGGCACGGCTGGCCGGGATGCTGCTCGGCGCGCTGCCCTTCTTCGCCGGCTACATCGTTGGCCTCTTCAACGCGCGCTGCCGCTGCCTGCTCGACGTATTCGGCGACACGGTCGTGATCGACGCTCCCGTCTACACCGTCGCCGACCGCCGCAGGATGGCCCGCGAAGCGACAACCAGCCAATACACTCCGCGCCACAGCGCAGTCGAGCAGCGGATCAAGTCAGACAGCTCCGACGCTTTCTGAGCGCCGTACTTCAAACACAGAACAGCCCGCGAGAGGAAGCCCAATGCCAGTAGACCCAGGCCCAGAGGACGTAAAGCGCTACGTCGAGGAAGACGACGGCGGTCCCGTCGTGATGCTCAACATGCTCAAGTACAAGGCCGACGGCGGCCGCGAAAGCTACGCCGAGTACGGCGCGAAGGTGATGGACTTCCTGAACGAGGTTGGAGCCGAAATTCTTTACGCCAGTGAGGCATCAACGGCGCTCGTCGCCCCCGACGGCTGGGACTGGGACGCAGTGATGCTGATCCGCTATCCGAGCCGAGCGAAGTTCCTTGAGATGGTCACCAACCCCGGATACCAGGAGATCGGGCACTTTCGCACCGAGGGCCTCGATGAGGCAATCCTGCAGGCAACGAAGCCGTTGATGTAGGCAATGAGATCTAGATGAGCGACTTCAGCCAGTTTTCAATCGGTTTCGACCAGCGCGACCGCGCCCGTCTGCACGAGCTTTGGGACGGCGTAATTGACTCCCAGCGCTGGTCGGAGGGCGACCTGACAGCGGCATTTGAAGCAGCCTGGAGCGAGCTTCACTCGATCGGTTCGGTTGCCTTCTCGGGCTGGACCGGAGCCGCGCTCGCAGCGCTGGAGTTCGCCGGCGTACGCGGCGAAACGGTGCTCTGCCCGTCGAATACCTTCATGGCGACGCCAAACGCCGCGATCAGCGCCGGAGCAAACGTCGTATTCGTTGACTGCAACCGAGAAGACCTCTGCATGTCGTTCGACGATTTCGAGGCCAAGGTCGCTGAACACAAGCCCAAGGCCGCGATGCTCGTTCACATCGGCGGCCACATCGCCTTTGACGTCGAACGGATTGCCGCGCTCTGCAAGGAGCAGGGAATCTTCCTGATCGAGGATTGCGCTCACGCCCACGGAGCGACCTGGAATGGAAAGCGGCCCGGCTCGTGGGGTGACGCAGGCGTCTATTCGTTCTATGCCACGAAGACGATCTCAACCGGCGAAGGCGGAATGCTCGTCAGCAGCAACGAGGAGCTACTCGAGTTTGCGCGCCACTTCCGTAACTACGGCAAGCCTGACTACGCGAACTTTGGCCTCAACTTCCGGCTAAGCGAATTCACGGCGGCGATCGGACTGGTCCAGACCGAGCGACTTGAGGAAATAGTCGCTTGGAAACAGGAAATCGCTCGTACGGTGCTTGATCCGGCACATCCAAATAGGCTCAAAATGCCCGAAGGCATGGGCTCTGGCTACTACAAGTACATAGTCTTCGACGAAGTCGACCGCTCGACCGGTAAGGTCTATGACGAACCTTGTCACCGGATAATGGGAATCGACGTCGAACTACCCAATACCGACTGGGTTGCAACGAACCACTGGTGCGTACCACTCTATTACCAGCCTAATACAGACTGATCGGATCTAAAACGCAATGAAAGTACTCGTAACCGGCGGATCGGGCTTCATCGGCTCACATGTCGTTGACCAACTTGTTGAGGCTGGCCACAAGCCGGTCATCTACGACCGCCTCCCATCGCCATTCCGCGATGACATCCAGACCGAACTGGGCGAGCTCAGCGATCTGACAATGCTTGAACTGGCAATGAGCGGCTGCGATGCCGTGATGCACCTTGCCGCCGCCGCCGACGTGAACGAAGTTGCGAAGATGCCGGTCGAATCCGAGGCTGCCAACGCCCGCGGAACACTCAACGTCCTTGAGGCTGCGCGCGGCGCAGGCGTCAAGCGCGTCATCTACGCCAGCACGATCTGGGTCTACACCGGTGAGTCCGGTGAGCGCGTTGACGAGGAGAGCAACCTCGGCATGCCAAACCACCTTTACACGGCCTCAAAGCTGGCCGGCGAGATGTACTGCCGCAGCTACAACGAGCTCTACGACCTTGAGTTCACGGTTCTCCGCTTCGGGATCCCCTACGGCCCACGCGCCCGGCCAGCAGCCGTCGTGCCAGCATTCGTCGGTAAAGCAATGGACGGTCAGCCTTTGACCGTTGCCGGCGCTGGCGATCAGTCACGCCGTTTCGTCTACGTCGAAGACCTAGCTTCAGGCTGCGTCAAGGCGCTCGACCCGGTAGCCGCCAACCGCACATACAACCTCGTCAGTGACAGCTCGGTCACGATCCTTGAGATCGCCGAGCTGGTCCAAGAGCTCGTTGCCCCAACCGGGATCGAGTACACCGAGCAGCGCACCGCCGATTACGTCGGCGTCGAGGTAAGCGGCGTCCGTGCCGAAGAGGAGCTCGGCTGGACGGCAGAGACATCCTTCGCCGACGGCGTGAGCCGCTACGTCGAATGGCGCCGCGAGGACGAGGCTCTCGCGCCGGTATCGCTTCAAAGTTCCACGGCCGCGGTAGCAACCAAGAGCATCTCCGATGCCGTTCTGCGCGTTCGCAAGAGCACTGCCACAGCGCTCGCCTACGCGGTCGGCTCACTGGCGATCCTCACCGCTTACGTGATCGCGATCGACTCGCTCGGCCTGCCTGATGCTCAGGTTGGCACGCTCGCCGTGACGATGAGCGCGGCCCTTGGCGTCTTCCTATCAATCGAGCTGCTGTGGTCGAATCCAAAGACCCGCACGCTCTCTGCGATTACTGCCAGCCTGATCTCTGCGGCCTTCGTCTTTGCCGTCTTGACGCCTTGGGGCCACAAGATGTTCCACCTTGCAACGCCGAGCCGCTCGGTCATCATCCTCACGATTACTGGTGTTGCGCTGGTGATCGCGCTGGCCAGCGCCGGGATTTCCCTGGCGCGCAGGCGCGGCCTTATCGCCGAAGGCGCCCGCGCTCGCGCCTAACTGTCGCTGAGCGTCCGAAACTGAAGTCCGCTCGCTGCTACTCGCTCTAGTACTGCGGGCAGCGCCGCGACCGTGTTGCGCCAGCAACCAAAGTCGCTGTACCAGTCGGCGTCATGAAGCAGCAGGACATCGCCAGCGCTGAGGTCGGCCGTGACCATCTCGCTGATCGTCGCTGCCGTTGACTTGGCAGACCAGTCTCTCCCCCAGCGCGACCAAAGCAGCGGCTCGAGCCCTTGCTCGCGGGCGATCTTAAGACCGGGGTAGGAGTAGATCCCGAGCGGTGGGCGGTGAAAGCGCGGGCGGCTGCCAGTCAGCTCACCGATTGTGACCTGAGCGCGGTCAAGATCTGCGGCGATGATGCTCGGCGCGAGGCGCAGCATCACGCGGTGGCGGTCGCCGTGAACAGCTACCTCGTGGCCCTCGCTTGCGATCCGCTCGGCTAGCTCCGGGAAGGCCCGCACCTGCTCGCCGACGAGGAAGAAGGTGGCTTTGGCTCCCGACGCGGCCAGTAGGTCGAGAACAGCCGGCGTTCCTTCCGGGTGTGGGCCATCATCGAAGGTGAGCGCAACCCCGGTACCGCCTTCAATCCGCCTCGGCACTCCGAGCGCCGAGGCCAGCGCAGGAATCAGCGGCGCCAGCGCCGGCAATGACCAAGCGGCGCCAACTCCGGCGCCAACCACTGCCGCAGCGCGGGCGCTCACTGCTCTACTCCAGCCAAGGCGAGGATCTCAGCAGCGGCGGAAGGGCGAGCGCCGTAGCCCAGTTCAGCGGTGCGAGGGCGGCTTAGGGCGCGGGCCAGCGCGTCGGCAAGCGCCGAGCGGTCAGCGGCTACTTCAGCGAGTGCGAAACGCTCATAGGCTTCGTTGTTCAGTCGGATGTGCGCCACCCCCCAACCGTACGAGATCAGCTGACATCCACGCACGCGAGCCTCAAAGGCTGTCAGCCCTGCGGTCGAATGGATCAGCACGTCGGCTGCTGCGAGCAGTTCAGGCATCTGCTCTGTAAAACCGATCACCTTGGCGCGCGGAGCGCGGGCGAAGCTCTCGCGCAGCCGCGCCTGAACCTGCTCGCTGCGGCCGCAGAGAATTACAACGCGCCCCTCTGGGTCGGCGGCGAGCGCTACCTCGGCCGCGCCGCCGAGATCTCCCACCGCCCAGCCGCCACCAGAGACGAGGATCAATGGTCCGGTGGCAGGCAGCTCAAGCGCCGCTCGCGCATCGCTCTGGCTTAGCGGCTGCTCAAACTGCGGCGAGGTCATGCCGCGAACGCAGACGATCCTGCTGCCCGGCGCAATCTCCTCGACCTCAGCGCGCGACTCTTCTTCGGTGATCAAGTGGAGATCAGCTCCAGGATGAGCCCAGTAGCGAAGCCCTGAGAGATCGGTGATCGCTGAAGCAACGGGGATTGCCAGCTCTCCGCGTTGGCGCAGCCGCCCGAGCAGGTCGGTTGCCACCGGGTGAGTGCAGACGATCACGTCGGGCCGCTGCTCGGCGATGAGCGCCAGCAAACCTTTGCGCCCTACCCGCTCGGCGAGCCACTGGCTGAACTTGCGCGTCGGGCCAAAGCGCGAGACCAAGTAGTAGACGCCGTCGAAGAGCCAGTTGAAGCGGTCGAACATCAACTCGGAGCTGTCATCAATCAGCAGCCGACCTGTCGTTCCCATCGCCGCAACGCCATCGCGGATCGTCACTTCGCACTGCGGATCCAGCTGAACCAGCCCATCGGAGATCATCCGCGCCGGCAGATTGTGGCCTTCGCCAATACCGGCGCTGAGAATGAGAACGCGTGCTGACATCACATCCCATCGTAGACTCGCACAACTGTGAGCGACATCGTCATCGGAATTCTGCTGGCCGCGGGAGCCTCCGCCTGCTTCAACCTCGCGACGGTCGTTCAGGCTGGAGAGACGCGAAAGGTTGAACGCAGCAGCTCGGCGAGCCTCGCGCTGCTGGGCCACCTTGTGCGGCGCAAACGCTGGTTGGCTGGAGTTGGCGTGCAGGTAATCGCCGTGCCCCTGCAGCTCGCTGCGCTTACCTTCGCGCCGCTGGCGGTGGTGCAGCCAGCCGACGCAACCGGACTGGTAGTGCTGCTGATCGCCGGGCAACGGATGCTTGGTGAGAAGGCGACCTGGCGTGAGGCAGCAGCTGTCGGAGCGATCCTGCTCGGCGTCGTTGGCGTGGCGCTAAACGGACCCGCTCACTCGCCTGACAACGCTGGCGCCCTCGAGCTGGTGATTGTCCTGGCCCCACTGACGCTGCTGGCGCTATCGCCCTACCTGATTCGGCGCGAGCTGCCTAGCAACGTGATGGTCCTCGCCGCGGGCACGGCCTTCGCGCTAACCGCGTTCTTGATGAAAATCCTCTCCGACTCGCTGCTAAACCACGCTTGGGGAGCATTGATCATCTGGGGCGCAGCGGCGGCGCTAATCGCGGTGCTCGGACTGAGCAGCGAGCAGAGCGCCCTGCAGGAGCGGCCGGTCGCTCGCGTGGCACCAGTGATCTTTGTGCTGGAGCTCGCGCTACCGATTGCGCTGGGGCCAATCGTCGGTGGTGAACATTGGCCGACCGACCCCGCGACCGTCGCCCTGCTGCTCGCGTCGCTGTTGCTGACGATCGCTGGAGCGTTCTCGCTGATGCGCTCTGGCCCTGTTGCGGCGGTGCTAGTAGCCGAGCAGCAAGCAGAGGCAGCACCGGGCGATGGCTCTGCAGCAACCCCCGGCTAGCAGCGACAACTACGGCGCTCGCTCGCGCCGGGTATCGTCGCAGGCGATGGCAAGCCGCCCAGACTCTAAACCAGCCCGCCACGTGCGCGTAATCGCCGCCGGCGGGACAATCGCGATGAGCGGCGATGGCGGGGCTACGCCCGAGCTCGACGCCGACGCGCTGATCAGGTCGGTTCCCGGGCTGGAAGCGCATGAAGGGCTTGAGGCCCAAACGCTCGTCAACCTCCCGAGCGCCCACCTCAGCCTCACCCAGCAGCTTGAGATCTGCCGCGCCGCGCGCGAGGCAGCTCGGCGCGGGATCGGCGTTGTTGTCACCCACGGCACCGACACGCTCGAAGAGACCGCGATGCTCTGCGACATCATCAGCGACGCCGACGCGCCGATTGTCTTCACCGGCGCGATTCGCACCGCCAGCGCCCCCGGCGCAGACGGGCCCGCCAACTTAGTTGACGCCGTCAGTGTCGCCGCCAGTGAGGACGCGGCTGGGCTAGGTGTCTTGGTCGTCTTTGGCGGCGAGATCCATCACTCGCGCGTTGTGCGCAAGACCGACACCACATCGCTCACTGCCTTCTCATCGCCACAGATCGGCCCGCTCGGCCGCGTAACGGAGGGTCACCCGACGATCTGGTCAAGGCTGCCGCGCAACCCGACGCTCGACCCGCCGCAGCTCGAAAAGCGCGTTTTCATTGTTCCCACCTCAGCCGGCGATGACGGCTCGTTGGCGCGCGCAGCGCTTTCAACAGATCCCGACGGCGTCGTAATCGGCACGCTCGGGGCAGGCCACTTGACGCCGGAGCTGCTTGAGCTTTGGGCTGAGGCCGCTCAGCGAATCCCGATCATCGCCTACTGCCGCCCTGAGCGAGGAGTGATTCTCAACTCCACTTACGGCTACGCCGGCTCGGAGATGGACCTGCGTTTGACAAACGTGATCCCGGCCGGCTTCCTCTCACCACAGGCGGCTCGGATGAAACTGCTCGCCTGCCTCGCCTGCGGCCTCTCGATCGACGAGGTTCGTTGGGCGTTCAGCCAGGACGACGGCTGATCAATCCGAGCTGGCCGGGCCGCGGTCGGCGAAGACTATCTCCCTGAGCTGCTGCGCATAGTCGGAATCGAGCACGATCGCTTCGAGCTCAATGTGATCGCTCATCAGCGCCTGCAGCCGCAGGTGATCATGACCAGCGGCGGCGCATAGCGCTAGACCGCAGTAGAAAAAGTCGAACTCGCGCAGCTGCTCGATTGCCTCTTCCAGTTCCGCAGCGGTCAGCGTTTCAAGGTCAAGGTCGCAGTAGACAACATCGTCGTGGTGGTGGACGGCTGAACGGACAGCTTCGATCAGTTGAGCGCGGCCCTCGTCGCCCCAGCGGCCCACTGTGATCACGGAACTCGTGCGCTGCTCGTCGCGCTCGATCTGCGCTGACGGGCGCTCACCGAGCTGCTCTAGCGCGAGCTGAGGCTGGGGCTCAACGGTTTCAAGTTCAAGATTTGCGTAGGCGGCCGCCAGCGGCTCGGAGTAGCGCGCAGGGAAGCTGACTGCCCGCGGCGAGAGGTCGAGCGGCAAGTAGGTGAGCAGCGAGGCGCCGCGCGGGGTCGGCTGGCCGCTCTCGTCCTTGCCCTGCGGCACTGAGCCGAGCATCAGCGCGCTTTCGCGGTATCCACGCGAATGCTCGGCCCGCTGGCTGTACGGGTGGCCGGTAACGGCGCGAGCGTAGACCGCCTCTGCCTTGACCGCGCGGGCGCGCTCGATTGTGTGCTCGAAGAGGCGATTAAAGATCCCGAGGCCGCGGTAGGCCGGGTGGACGACTGCCACCCCGGTTTCACCGGCCTCGTCGCTCTTCTCAAGCAGCAGCGCATGGTGGCCGACAATCTCCCCAGCGAGAACGGCAACGGTCGAGTGCAGGCGGCCGGTTTCGATTTGCTCGGCAACCCAGCGTGGCTGATAGAAATTGGGGTGACCGTAGCCAAGCCCGTAGTTGGTGTAGAGCAGCCGCGAGACGGCCTCCACATCGGCGGGCTCGGTGTTCTTGATCTCGATCTGATCGGCTGTCGCTTCGCTCTCGCCGGTCTCGCGCGCGAACTGCGAGAAGGCGACTAGCTCCTCCGGCACAACGCCGTTCGCTTCGACCGCGGTACTTAGGCGCTTCCCGTCTCGGCCGAGGTTGACGAGCCGCAGGTCGTGCGTGATCGCTTCAATCTCAGCGAGCTCGGGCGGCATTCCGTCGAGGCCACCACCGAAGGCCGCGATCGGTTCACCCCAATCCTCAATCGTGCAGCGGACCGCGCCCTCAGCTAGCTCTAGCTGCACGACCAGCTCGCCGGTCGGGTCATCCGGGTAGGCACGCTCGATCACCCAGGCCGTGAGCGTGTGGACGACGTGCGCGAGGCGCTCAGCATCTGCCGGCTCAATCCCGCGGGCGGCCGAAAAGCGCTCAACGACGCCATCAACTAGCGCCAGCTCGCTGTTCTCGCTGCCGATTGAAATTCGCACACGGTTAGCCATCGCCGCAGCCTACGACAGAAAGTTGTCTGCGCGTACTCTGTGCAGGTGACGTCGAATTTCGAAAGCGAGCCGCGGGGGCAGAAGGTTGTCCGGCGGCTGAAGACGATCCCGCCGATCATGATCGGCTTGGTGCTGGTAACGGCGCTGCTGCCGCTGCTGCTGATCGGCGCGATTCTGGTTGACCTCTTCCGCGCAATCACCCAGCGCAAACCGGCGATGGCGCTGCGGCTGGTCGCCTTTCTTTGGATCTACCTCGCGACCGACACGTTGGGGTTGATCACGCTCTTTGCGCTCTGGCTGCTGAGCGGATTCGGGAGCAACCGCACGATGATGCTTAATTCCACCTGGCGCTTTCAGCAGTTGTGGGTCCGCGTGCTGCTGGGCTCGGTCAAGCTGCTGTTCGGGCTGCGAATCATTGATGAGGGCGCCGAGTGCCTGACGCCAGGCCCTGTAATTGTCCTAATTCGCCACGCCAGCATCGTTGACAACCTGCTGCCCTCAGCGCTGGTCGCCGCGCGTGAGCGAGTCCGCCTTCGCTACGTGCTCAAGCGCGAACTTCTGTCGGAGCCGTGCCTCGACGTCGCCGGCCAGCGTTTGCCGAACTACTTTGTCCGCCGCGACACCGGTGAGGAGATTGAGCGCGAACGGATCGGCCAATTGGCCAGCGGAATGGGAAGCGAGGACGGGTTCCTTCTTTATCCCGAGGGGACTCGCTTCACCGCCGAGCGGCGGCAGCGAGCGCTGGAAAAGATTGGCGAGCGCGACCCGCAGCGGGCCGCTCGGCTCGAGCCAATCGAATACCTGCTGCCACCAAAGGTTGGCGGTCTACTGGCGGTGCTGGAGCAGGCTCCAGAAGCCGACATCGTGCTGATGATTCACCAGGGGTTCGATGGTCTGCGGCTGATCTCCGACATCTGGGGCGGCGCACTCGTCGGGCGCGTAATCAACGTTCGCTTCACGCGCGTTCCGCATGATCAGATTCCGCCTGCTCGCGACGATCAGGTCGCGTGGCTTGACGAGCTTTGGCTTGAAGCCGACCGCTGGGTCGCTATGAAGGCAACCGAAGGCTGAGCGCCGTACCCTCAGGTATATGACGACGATTAACCTGCTGGCGATCAACCTTGGCGTCGTATTCGTGCTGACGACCGCGCTATGGGCCGTGAGCGTCGCGGTGAAAGACAGCTCGATCGTTGACATTTTTTGGGGCTCAGGCTTCGTTGTAATAGCTTGGGTCACGTTCGCGGTTGCCGACGGGGCGCCGGGGCAGCGCCTGCTGCTGACGGTCCTCACAACGCTTTGGGGGCTGCGACTAACTATCCACCTCGCGCGGCGCAACCTCGGCCACGGCGAGGACTTCCGCTACCAAGCGATGCGCGCGAAGGCTGGAGCTTCTTGGCCGCTGCGCAGCCTTTGGGCCGTCTTCTGGGTGCAAGGGATTCTGATGTGGCTGGTATCGCTGCCGGTCCAGGTCGGGCAGCAAGGCGGGACGGCGAGCGGCTGGAGCTGGCTCGTGGCCGTAGGGATTCTCGTCTACGCCGTCGGACTCTTCTTCGAGACGGTCGGCGACATGCAGCTAACGCGCTTCATCGCCGACCCAGCGAACAAGGGCACCGTGATGGACCGTGGGCTTTGGCGCTACACGCGCCACCCCAACTACTTCGGCGACTTCAGCGTCTGGTGGGGGCTCTACCTGATCGCACTGGCAGCGGGCGCTTGGTGGACGATCATCGGGCCGATCATCATGTCGGTGCTGCTGATCCGCGTGAGCGGGGCTGGCCTGCTCGAGAAGTCAATCGGAAAGCGGCGCGCCGGCTACGACGAATACGTAGCGCGCACGAGCGGCTTTTTCCCGCGCCCGCCGCGCCGCGACTGAGCCACGCGGGGGGCGACTAGCGGCAGGGAGCGGCCGGTCAGCGTCGAAGAGAAGTTGACGGTGACGACTATCCCCGCACAGCCTGCTGGCGACGGCTCGGCGCTGCCCGCTGCGCAGCGCGCAAGCGACGTACTCTCAACGCGCGTCGTTTTGAGAATCGTTCTGACGGTTCTGCTGGTGATCGGCACGGTCGCGCTGGTGTGGCTCTTGTGGCAGCCGATCGCATGGATCATCATCGCCGCGTTCGTCGCCGTCGCACTCGCCGGGCCGGTCAACCTGCTCAGCCGCGTGATGCGCCGCAGCTTCGCAATCGCGATTGTCTACGCCGCGGTACTGCTTATTCCAATCGGCATCAGCGCACTGGTTCTACCGCCGATCGTCGATCAAGGCGTCGGCTTCGTCAACGACCTTCCCGGTTACGCGAGCAACCTCCAAACCGAGGTGCAGAAGAACCCAAATCTCTCGAAGCTCAACCACAACTTCGGCGTCACCAAAGAGATCAACCGGATTGCCCAAAACGCACCGGCAAAAATTGGTGAGGCTGCAACGATTGTTCGTGACGTCGGCAGCGGGCTGATCAGCTCGATCTTCGCTGGCTTCACGATTTACATCCTTTCGATCTTCATGCTCTCGCGCGGGAGATCATGGATCGATGGCGCGCTGAGCTTGCGCACCGGGCGGGAATCAAAAGCGGCGAGCGTTGCGCTCGACAGGATGGCTAACGCCGTCGGCAACTACATTGCTGGAGCAGCGATCCAAGCAACGATCGCCGGCATCTGTGCCTTCATCGTGCTGACGATTTTGGGCGTTCCGTTCGCTGGCGCGCTGGCAGTTCTCTATGGACTACTCGACCTGATCCCGCTGGTTGGTGCGTCGATCGCCGCCCTGCTCGTGCTGGTGGTAACGCTCTTCACCGACTTCCCGACCGCCTCGATTATTTGGATCGTCTACGCAAGTGCCTACCAAACGTTTGAGAACTACGTGATCCAGCCACAGATCCACAAGCGAGCGGTCGAGCTGGAACCCTTCATCGTGATCATCTCGGTGCTTTTTGGCGGCACCCTTTTCGGCGTGGTCGGAGCGCTGCTCGCAATCCCGATCGCCGCAGCGATTCAGATTGGTGCACAGGAATGGTGGCGCTACCGGCTCGAGCAGCAAGACGACGAGCCGACCCTCCCGGCCGCAACTGCGGCCAGCGGCGATTCGTGAAACGATCCGCGTGATGGCGCGGATCGGATTACTAACTGGCGGCGGTGACTGCCCGGGACTTAACGCGGTAATCCGCGGGATCGTTCGCCAGGGAATCGGCGAATATGACCACCAGTTTGTTGGTTTGCGCCACGGCTGGGCAGGGGTCCTTAAGGGCGAGGGGCACGAGCTCGGGATGGCAGAGGTTTCCGGGCTGCTGACCCGCGGCGGAACGATCCTCGGCAGCTCTCGAACCAACCCCTACCGCGATGGTGGCGGCGGAACTGAGGCGGTCACAGCGGGTATGGAAACACTTGGCCTCGATGGCCTGATCGCGATTGGCGGGGAAGACACGCTCGGCGTGGCAACGAAGCTGGCGGCCGATGACGTGGCGGTGATCGGCGTGCCAAAGACGATCGATAACGACCTAGCCGGCACCGACTACACGTTCGGCTTCGACACCGCCGTTCAGGTGGCTAGTGACGCGATCGACCGCCTCCACACCACGGCCGAATCGCACGACCGCGTGATCGTGGTCGAAGTGATGGGGCGCCACGCAGGCTGGATCGCTTGCTCGGCCGGAATCGCCGGTGGCGCGCACGCGATCCTCGTCCCCGAGCGCCCATTCGACCTCGACGAGCTTTGTGATCAGATCCGTGCCCGCCACGCGCGTGGGCGAAACTTCTCGATCGTTGTCGCCAGCGAGGGCGCCGTGCCCAAGGATGGTGCGCTGAGCGCGCGCGAGGATGACGTTGACGAGTTTGGCCACCCACGACTGGGCGGCGTCGGGGCTTGGCTGGAGCACGAGATTGAGCGCGTGACTGGCTACGAAACAAGGATGGTCGTACTCGGCCACGTTCAGCGGGGCGGCACGCCGACCGCGTACGACCGAATTCTCGCAACGCGTTACGGGGTTGGCGCAATCGACGCATACAGCCGCGGTGAGCGCGGCATGATGGTGGCGCTGCGCGGCACTGACATCATCACGATCCCACTCGCAGAGGCTCTCGCCGAGCCAAAACTGCTCGACCCTGACCTCTTCCGTACCGCTGAAGTCTTCTTCGGCTGAGCGATGTCGCCTTTCTGGATCTGGACTCAGGGCGCGATCGTCGTGGTCGTGCTGATCGGGATGGCGATCGCGATAGTGAAGCTTCTTTAGCGAGCCGGTAGTCTGCTGGCAGGTACCGGAACCAAGGGAGCTCTCAATGTTTGGATCGATTGTCGTTGGAACAGATGGTTCAGAGACCGCCACTGAAGCGGTTCGCCAAGCAATCGACCTCGCAAGCGAGACCGGCGCCCGGCTGGAGGTAGTCAGCGCCTACGCCCCGGTCCCGGTCTCAAGGCTGAAGACCGAAGCAAAAGAAGCGCCTTCGGATGTGCAGTGGATGATCAACGCTCGCGAAGATGTCGAAGCGACGCTTGCGGAGGTAATCGCGCAGGCCGCGAAGCTCGACGTCGATTGCTCAGCCCACTCGCGCCAGGGCGACCCAGCAGACGCAATCCTTGACGTCGCTGAAGAGACTTCCGCCGACCTAATCGTGGTTGGCAACAAGGGCATGACCGGCGCCAAGCGCTTCCTGCTCGGCTCGGTGCCGAACAAGGTCAGCCATCACGCACCGTGCTCGGTGCTGATAATTCGTACTACTTAGTAGTCGCTGCGCCGGCGTCGAGCAGGCCTGCGCCGTAGAACGAGTCGGGGCCAGCTTGGCCGAGGTCGCGGGCGGTGCTCTTGAGGCGCGCTTCAAGCCGCGCAGGCGAAGGGTTACTGCCGATGACTCCGGAGGCGATCACTAGCGCTGCTGCCGCGGTCACGTGAGGCGTCGCCATCGAGGTGCCTTCATAGTCGGATGGAAGTCCAAAGCGTGTGAAGGAGCCGCCGCTAAAAGTCTGTTGAGCGATGTTGTGGAGGCCCGAGAAGTCCGGGCGGCAGCGCGCCTCGCCGGTGGCGGCCGAATCCGAGCCGCCGCCTGGGGCAACGATGTCAAGCGTCGAGCCACCGTTTGAGTATTCGGCTACGCAGCCGTTTTCGGTCGTCGCACCGACAGACATAACGCCCGGGGCGTTGGCCGGGTAGGAGATTGTCGTCGCGCCCTCGTTGCCGGAAGCGCCGATCACGAGAGCGCCTCTTGAGCGGGCGTAGTTGATCGCCGAGAGCAGCTCGGGAATGTCGGCTGCGCGCACGCCGGAATCGAACTCAAGGCTGAGGTTGATCAACTTCGCGCCCTTGCGCGTTGCAAAACGGACGGCGTTGGCGATGTCGGTCGCGTTGCCCTCCCCGTTACGGTCGAGCACGCGGATCGGCATGATCTTGGCGCCGTAGGCTAGGCCAGCCACCGCGACCCTGTTGTTGGTGGCCTCGGCGATCGTGCCGGCTACATGGGTGCCGTGCCCGTTCATGTCGTTTGCATACGGGTCGCGGTCAACGAAGTCCCACCCGGCTGTGAACTGCCCAGCGGTGAAGTCCGGCGAGCGGCGAAACGGCGTGCGGTTGGAGTAGGCGATGCCGGTGTCTAGCACGGCGATGACAACGCCGCGCGCGCCGGGGCGGCGGGCCGCAATCGCGTTGCCCCAGGCCTGCGGCGCGTGCACGCCGTAGGTGCCGAGGAAGTTCCATTGGAGGCTCGCCAGCATCGGATCGTTCGGCATGTAGCTGCGGGCCGCCGATGCGTGCGCGATCAGGTTGGGCACGGCGTAGGCAACGTCAGGGCGCGCGCGCAGGTCGCTGAGTGCCTTGCGCACGTTGCCAACTTTGAGCACCACTGGATTAGCCGCGGCTGGCGATGGCGCCGCGCCGGTTGCTGGGTCTTGGTACTGAACGACGACCTGATTGGGCTCAGTCTGAGCCGCGCTAGCGGCCGCAGGCACGGCGATTAGCGCAGCGGTGCAGGCTGCCAGTGCAGCAAGCGGAATCTGGCATCTGGTCGGGATCGTCATTTGGGGTGAGCTCGTAAGTCGACGCTCATTAGTTAGAACACAGCAGAACACCGAAAGTCACGGTGTTTTTGCGCTGATAAGGCATGATGACAGCCACGTGGATCAGAAACGCCGCATAGACGATGAACGATGGATCAGCGAGGCGATCGAGGAGGCCGCCTTGGCGCCGGCGCACGGCGACGTTCCAATCGCCGCTTTGGTCGTCCATGACGGCCGCGTGATTGGCCGCGCTCACAACGAACGAGAGCGCCACGGTGACCCAACCGCACACGCTGAGATCGTCGCTCTGCGCGCCGCTGCCGCAGCGCTCGGCTCTTGGCGCGTGCTCGACTCAACGATCTACATCACGCTTGAGCCGTGCGCGATGTGCGCCGGGGCGATCGTGCTGGCGCGCGTCCCAAGAGTTGTCTTCGGAGCCTGGGACCCGAAGGCCGGAGCAGCGGGCAGCGTGCTTGACATTCTTAGCGAGCCACAGCTCAACCACAGTCCCGACGTTGTCGGCGGCGTGCTCGAAGCCGAGTGCGCCACGCTACTGACCGACTTCTTCGCCGAGCGCCGCTAGGCCGCGGCCGTCAGTCGCTAACGCGGCCGTCGTCGGCGTAAACGACCACGCGGTCGCCGCGAGCGAATGCCGCCAGCGTCATTCCCCGCTCTGCTGCCAGCTCAACCGCGAGCGAGGTCGGCGCACCAACACCTACGAGTATCGGCGCGCCGGCAACGGCCGCTTTCTGCACCAGCTCGAATGAGATCCGCCCGCTGACGCAGAGAATCTTCCCGCCGAGTGGCAGCCCGCCGTCAAGTAGCGCGCGGCCGATCACCTTGTCCATCGCGTTGTGGCGGCCAACGTCTTCGCGCACGTGGATCAGTTCGCCGCCGGCGCTGAAGAGGCCGGTGGCGTGCATCCCTCCGGTGCGCTCAAAGCCAGGCTGGCGCAGCTGCTCGGGCAGCGCGGCGAGCAGCGCGCGCGCCACAACCGGGCCTGCCGTGGCGTGCGGCGCGTCGACGGCAACCTGCTCGATTGCGCCCTTGCCGCAGACCCCACAGGAGGATGTCGTGTAGAAGTTGCGCTGACCCGGGTCGTTCAGCAGTGGCCCGGCGACGTCGATGATGTTGGCGGCGAAGTCGGTTGTGGGACCGGCCGCGCGCGGCTCGTTGATCAGTCCTTCGCCGTAAAGAAAGCCGAGCGCCAGCTCCTCGTCGTTGCCGGGCGTGCGCATCGTGACGGAGAGCGCTTCTCCGTCAACGCGAATCTCGAGCGGCTCTTCAACGGCGATCTCGTCGCGCTCACCTTCGCGCACAACACTGGTGACCATCCGCCCAGCGTCAGCGTCGGCCACCGGCCAGCCCCTTTGGTCAGTCCGCCGCTACGAGCGCCGGCGTGTCGGAGGGTGCTTCGCTCATCGCGCGCACATCTACTGCAACAACCTTGTACTCAGGGCAGCCGGTGTTGACCTCAACCGAATCACCGACCAGCAGGTTGGTGCGCAGCTCAGGGAAGTGGAAGGCGGTGAAGACGTTGCCCTTTTCGATCCGGTCGGTGATTCGCGCAGGAATCTCAATCCGCCCGTGGTGGCTGCGGACCGACACCAGGTCACCCTCGTTGATCCAAAGCCGCTCAGCGTCCTCGGGGTGAACCTCAAGCCAGTCGCTCTCCATCAGCTCAATGTTCTTCGTGCGTCGCGTCATTGTGCCGGCGTTGTAGTGCTGCAGGCGGCGGCCGGTTACGAGAATGAGTGGGAACTCCTCGTCGGCGATTTCGCCCGGCTCGCGGTACGGCAGCGCGTTGAACTTGCCAAGTCCGTTGTCGTTAACGAACGTTTCGGCGTAAAGAATGTGCGAATCGGTGCCGTCGGGCTCAACTGGCCAACAGAGGCCATCGCGGCCGAGGCGCTCGTAAGTGATTCCGGCGAAGACGGGTGTGAGCGCGGCGATCTCTTCCATCGCCTCTTCCGGCGTCGCAAGGTTCATCTCGTGGCCGAGCGCTGCGGAGAGCGAGGTGAGAATGTCGAAGTCAGTTCGCGCGTCGCCGGGAGGATCAATTGCAGGTTCGACGATCTGCAGGCGCCGCTCGGCGTTGGTGAAGGTGCCGTGCTTCTCGAGAAAAGCTGAGGCAGGCAGAATCACGTCGGCGTACTTCGTCGTTTCGGTCATGAAGATGTCTTGGCAGACAAGGAACTCGAGCGATTCAAGCGCGTGGATCACGTGCGTGGTGTTTGGGTCGGTCTGGGCTACGTCCTCGCCGAAGATGAACATTGATTTCAGCTCACCAGCAACCGCGGCGTTGAACATCTGCGGGATCGTCATACCCTTCTCGCGCGAGAGGCTCACACCCCAGCGCTCTTCGAACATTGTCGCTACGGCCTCGTCATTTACGGGGCGATATCCGGAGTAGGTGTCTGGCACGGCGCCCATGTCGGATGAGCCCTGAACGTTGTTCTGCCCGCGCAACGGAAGCAGTGCTGAGCCAAGACGACCGACCTTGCCGGTCATCATCGCCAGGCCGCACATCAGCTGCACTACTTCGGAGCCGTAGCGCTGCTCAGTTACGCCAAGGCCCCAGATCAGGCAGGCGTTCTCGGCCGTCGCGTAGATCCGCGCGGCTGCGCGAATGTCATCGGCGGGAATTCCGGTGATCCGCTCGGCCTCTTCTGGCGGGTACTCAGCAAGCAGCGCGGCGAACTCTTCGTAGCCTTCGGTCCGCTCGGCGATGAAGTTCTCGTCGGTCAAGCCTTCGGTCATCACGACGTTGGCGATACCGAGGATCACGGC
>CAIJLJ010000101.1 GCA_903821395.1 uncultured Solirubrobacterales bacterium
CAATCCGTGGAGCCCATCTTCTACCGGCGCGACCGGCGGTCGCTATGAAATTACGCTGCGCTCATTGGCCTCCAACGCCGGCGTGACCGGCTCTCTTCGCAACACACTTCCAATCCTGCCCGCGAAGCCGGTAGCCGGGAAACTGCCAAGCGACGTTGGCTTTCTGATGGTGCGCGTCTACCTGCCGCCGGGTCTCAACTTCAGTAGCGTGCCGCTGCCGAGCATCACGATCAAGCAGCCAGGGAAGGCGGCCGTGACCTTGAAGCGTTGTGCCAAGCGCGACCCCACCGGTCATCTTCGCTCCAGTGGTCTTGGCAAGAAGATTTTGAAGCTGCTGGCTGGCAAAGCGCTTCCGGCGCCAAAGCCGTGTCCTCTCGGGCAGGCCGGCTGCCCGCCGAACATGAAATTCTTCGTCCCGACGGGCGGCAGTTCCATTCCGTTCCCGAACGTTGACAGCGGTTACGCGGCGGTCTTCTTCCAGCCTGAGGCTGGCAAGGTCGTGGTTATCAAAGCCAAGTTGCCAACTTCTCCCTACGACTACGGCACGGTAAAGGGGGAGAGCCCAGTGCCCTGGCCGCGCAACGATGACGCCCGCTGGCAGGTGCGCTACTGGTCATTCTGTAACTACGTCTACCAGCCACCTTACCCGGTCGTCGTCGCGGCCGGCCCAGACGGCAGCACGATCTACGGCTGCGCGGCCGATCTGCAAACTGCGACGCCCGCCGACGGTGCGGCCACGGTAGTCGTTTCGCTGCCCGCGGACCGACCCAGCAATGCGATCGCCGCCAACGGCATCACTTGGCTACCGATGTCGACCAGCAATACGAGCGCAATCGAGCAGGTATCGCTGAGGAACATGCTCACGCGGAGCACCTTTAAGCAGACACCTAAGAGCGCCACCGGTGAATCGGTCTCCGCCGCCGAATCGGCCATGGGTCCCTACTACCCGCAAACTGCCACCTGCAGCACGGTCACATTTGAGTCGGGCGGCACCGCAGCCTGTTTCGCCGCCGGTTAGTTCGGCCGCCGCGGTCGCTATACCTTGCGCGATGACAGAGACCGGCACCTACACAACAGTGATGCTCGACGTGGCGAAAGCGTTCGAGGTGATCGCGGCGTTGGTCTTTATCGCTGGACTGATTTTTGCGGCTGTGATCTCGATCCGTGCCTGGCGCAGCAGCGGTGGCGCGCTCGCCTACCGGACGATGCGCCAGACCTTTGGCTCGGCGATCCTGCTGGGGCTCGAGATCCTCGTCGCCGGCGACCTGATTCGCACCGTTGCCGTTGCGCCGACGCTCGACAACGTTGTCGTGCTGGCCATCATCGTGCTGATCCGAACCTTCCTCAGCTTCAGCCTGGAGATCGAGATTGAAGGCGTGCCGCCGTGGCGGCGGGGGATGGTCAGCGGCGCGACAATGATGAAGAAGGCTGTGAAGAACAGCGAAGAGGCTGCTTCGTAGCTAGTTGGCGGTAGCGCTGTAACGGTTTGGCGGGGAGGCTGCGGCAATGCAGCTTTTCAGCTCCAGTGAGGGCTTATCTGATTTATCCGATAAGCTCGGTCACGTGACCAAAATGACCGCCACCGAAGCTTCGCGTAACTTCTCGGCGCTGCTAAACCGCGTCGCCGCCGGCGAGCGGATTGAGATCACGCGGGCGGGCGCCGTTGTTGCCGTCGTTTCGTCTGGCCGGCCGTCGACGGTCACGGTTTCGCGCCTGAAGGAAATACTTGCCGCGGGACCGCCGCTGGACGACGCCTTCGCCGGAGAGCTTCGCGAGATTCGCAAGCAGATGAATGAGGATGTCCCGAGCGAATGGCCGTCCTAATCGACACCGATCTACTGATCGCCGCAGAGCGTGGCGATCTAAGTGGGCTCACCGCAGTCGCCGACGAAGAGAGGGCAGTTAGCGTGATCACGGTGAGCGAGCTGCTCCATGGCGTGTGGCGCAGCGCCGAGCCTGAGGGGATCTGGCGGGGAGCCTTTGTCGAGCGGCTACTAGCCTCGCTGGAACCGATACCGATCACCGACCAAGTGGCCCGGATTCACGCCGCTGTATCGGCGAATTTGGTTACGCGCGGTGAGATGATCGGCGCTCACGATCTCTGGATTGCGTGCACAGCGCTGACCCACGGCTACGGCGTACTAACTGGTAACGCAGCCGACTTCAGCCGCGTGCCAGGGCTGCGCGTCGTCAGCCCTGCCTAATACGGCGAGGCTCTAAAGCTGCGAGTCGTTGTCGTAGCGCTTGATGATCGTGACGGCGCCGTCTGGGGCGGCGTCGAGGCAGAGGCGGCAGAGCACGCACTCGTCGATGTTTTTGTCGACGAGCTCAAGCTCGCCTGAGGAGGCGACGGCGAAGATGTCAACCGGGCAAACCTCAGTCAGCTTGGCGGCCAGCGCTGCGTCGGCGGCGGCGGCGTCTTCAACCTCAACTGCGATGAAGATTCCCTCGGCGCGCATTAGCTCTTCCTCTCGTCGATCTTGGCCTGAATCAGCGCCGGAATCTCGCTGATCTCCTCGGCGACGGTGATCCCAGCCTCAGCGAGGCGCGCGATCTTCTCGGTCGCGGTGTCCTCTTTGCCTTCGACGATCGTGCCGGCGTGGCCGAAGCTCATTCCCGGCATCTCATCCATGAAGCGGCCGGCCATGAAGGCGACGATCGGAAGGCGGGAATTGTTCTCCGCAACCCACTGCGCAAGCTGCGCTTCCATCCGGCCGCCTGGCTCGGTGTAGATGACGATTCCCTCGGTTGCCTCGTCGGCCTCGAATAGCGGCATTAGTTCTGCGTAGCTGGAGCCGATGATCGCGTCGCCGCCGATCGAAACAGCGGTTGACTGGCCCATCCCGGCGGCGGTCAAAGTTGACGACATCTCGGTCGTCATTCCGCCCGAGCGGCTGATCACGCCAATCGAGCCGGGGGCGTAAGCCTTGGCGGCGTCCTTCGCCGGGCCGCCGATGCCGCCCATCTTGATCACGTCAGGGACGATGATGCCAAGGCAGTTGGGGCCAATGATGCGGGCGCCGTTGGCGCTCGCCAGCTCAACCATCTGCGCTACGTCGCGGCGCGGGATCCGCTCGGTGACGATCACGATAAGCTTGATGCCGTTCTCGATCGCCTCGAAGACAGCGTCCTTAGTGAAGGCCGGGGGGACGGTCACAACAGAGCCGTCAATTGGCGCGCCGTGGTGGGCGACTGCCTGAGCAACGGTGTCGAATACCGGCACGCCGTGAACCTCGCGGCCAAGGCGGCCCGGCGTTACGCCGCCAACAACCTTTGCGCCGGCGCCGTAATCAAGGCACTCGCGCGTGAGGTTGACAGCCTCGCGGCCGGTGATGCCCTGCACGATAAAAGTTGTGTCTGCGCCTACGAGGATGCTCACGAGCCGGCC
>CAIJLJ010000102.1 GCA_903821395.1 uncultured Solirubrobacterales bacterium
GGCCCCGCTGGCGGCACTCTCGATCGCGATTCTTGCCGGCTTGACTATTGGAACTTGTTTCGACGGATTGCGCTCGCTGCAACTTTGGCTCAACGGTAAGCGTATCGTCACACGGCCTGTCTGGATCGCTTCGGGCGTTGTCGTTTTGGCGCTGTTGGTGCTCTGGGGCCGGCCGTTATGGCAAGGAAATGCGGTCGACTCCCGTCTCTTTTTCTCAAGCGTGCCGAACGCTTGGACGAGCGCTGTCGCCGACGCGCAGACAACGACGCCCCCCGACAGCCGAGTCTCGGTCATCCCTGGAGATCTGTTCGGTTGGTACACCTGGGGAGGCACTCAGAACGCCATTGCGCCCGGTATCTCTGGTCGCCCCGTAGTCGATCGTCAGATCGTCCGCGCTGCCCCGCCGTCGTCGGCACAGCTGCTCGAGAGCGTCGACGCGTCAGTGCAGCAGGGGCGTTTAGTACCGGGGCAATTGAACCCTATGTTGCAACTGCTCGGAGTCGGGCGGGTTCTTGTTGGCAGTGACACATCTCCGCTCCGTGGTCGTTCGTTAGATCCTGCGCGCGTTAGGGAAGCGCTTCAGGGCCAGGTCGGTTTTCGTCACCCGGTGGCCCGGTTCGGTCCAGTTCAGCAATTCCCACCGCCAGCCAATCGTGGTGGATCAACGGTTGCCGTCGCAACCGTTGAAGCGTTTAGGGCTCCGCGGCCGGCCAACCCTCGCATCAGCCGGGTACACACAGTGTCGGGCGCGACAGTGATCGACGGTGACGCGGCCGGCGTCGTCTCCTTGGCCTCGGTAGGGCGGCTAGATCCGACCCGAGCGCTCTTCTACGCCGGCGACTTGTCGCAACACTCATTGTTGGGGTTGTTGGCCGATCACCCAACGCTGGTTTTCTCCGACTCCAATCGCCGACGAGTTAGCTTGGTCACCGATACCACTGCTAATGCCGGCCCAACGTTGACGGCTACCGCACCGCTTAGCCGGGCATTTCCTCAGTACGAACCATTCGAGTCCGGTGGCCTGGCAACCCAGACGCTTGCGACCTACACGGGACTGTCAGATTTGTTCTCTCCAGCCGCGCCGCAGTTTGCTCTTCTCCCTGAGAATCGACCGTACGCCGCCTTTGACGGGCGAGCCGATACCGCATGGATCACCGAGGATGAGGATCCCGCTCGACGATATTTAGAGTTTACGTTGCGCCATCCCCACTCGCTTGGCGCAATAGAAATCAAACCGCATAGTGACCGGATCACCACGACTCGCGTAGTTGGCGTCTCAGTTAACGGGGGGGCCGAGCAAGTCCACGTTGTCAGCGCCGGGTGGAACCGAATCCCGGTTGGGCCAGCCGTAGTCAGAATGCTCCGAATCCGTACTGAGGGAGCAATCTCGTACGGGTTGCGCTCGCCATCTGGTCTCGACGAAGTTCGACTGCCTGGCGTCAATGTCACTGAATCACTGCGCTTGCCGACCCGGCTTGCCACCCTGGCCCGCAAGTCGGACCTGTCACGCGTGCCGATGGAGGTCGTGCTCGAGCGTACGACAGCTGATTTTCCGGGCCACTCTGGCGTTGCTGTGGGCCCTAGCTTCGCCCTCTCAAGGATCGACATGGTTGATGCCGAACCGGGGATTCGTCGGAGCGTCACGCTTCCAGCAGGCCGGGAGTTTCGTGCCAGCGGCTGGGCATCTGTTCGAGCAGCAGCGCCAGACCCGAGCCTCGATCGACTCGCGCAGATGCCTGGGGAGTCGCTCTATTCGAGCTCGTCCCGTTTCGAGGGTTTGGGCGAGTACCGAGCATCGTCGGCCTTCGATGGGAATCCGCGTACTTCGTGGCAGGCCGAATACGACCCATCGGTTCTCCCGACAATTCAGTGGAAGGGCGCTTCGCCGATTACGGTTCGTCGGATACATTTGATCCGTGTGACGGGCTCTGCTCGCTACGTCACATCGGTTCGAGTCGGGACTTCGCGCGGTGCGTTCGATCGGAAACTTCCAGCCAGCGGCATAATCAATCTGCCGGTGGCTGTGTCGACAGATCAGCTGAGCATCTCGGTCACTTCGGTCAAAAGGATCGCTAGCCCACGCGATGGAGAGATTCAGGCGCGCAAAGTCGGCTTTACCGAGGTTCAGGTCGCCGGACTCCCGCGGGCTGAACCGAGGCGGACCGGAGCTTTTCGCTCTCGATGCGGCGAGATCGCCGTCAATTCGGGCGAGGGGAGGATTACGCTGCGTGCCAGTGGGAGCATTATCGATCTAGATCAGGGTCGACCTGTGCGGATGCAGCAGTGTTCACCGGGGGAGGTGCTAGGCCTGAAGAGCGGCGGGAACCTGGTCGTCGCACAGCAGGGAACTACTTTTGCGCCCGACCATCTTCTGCTATTCGGCGCCGCGCCGCTCGCCCTTTCTCCTCTGCGGCCCGTCCCGGTGATCACAACGGGTGGAAGAGTTCATCTCCTCGGGCGTGGGTGGCTCGTGTCGGGTCAGAGCTACTCGCCGGGGTGGAAAGCCTGGTGCAAAGACACCCGTGGAAGTGAGCACGATCTCGGTACGCCTTTACAGATCGATGGATTTGCGAACGGCTGGCGAATCAACGGCGCAAGCTGTATCAATGCGCGTTTTGCCTTTGGGCCTCAACGGTTTGCAAACTACGCATACGTAATCTCCGGTCTTGCGGTGTTGGCGCTACTCGGGTCACTGTTAGTTACGACTCGCCGCAGACGAGGAAAAATGGGCGAGCTGGCACACGGCGCCGCGGACCCGGCGGGAATCGTTGTCGAACTTCAGACCGCAAATCGAAACGCTCCATTCCTTTTAGCTGGGACGTCTAACAAGCGAGGGGAGGCTGCACTGCCAAAACGAGGGCGGGTTGCTGCAGCCCTAATTATGTTGGCGGTGGTTTGCTCAGTCGTCGTGCCGTTCCTCTACCTCGTCAACCCCGACCCGAATGCTCAAGGGATTAATTTCGACTATCCGCTCCATCACGTTGGCGCACACTGGGTCGCGATAGTCAGCATGCTCGCGCTGGCCGCCGCATCGGTGATCGAAATAGTTCGGCTCTACAAGGCGCGTATCCGAACATCCGTTGAACCCGGTGAGGCGAAAGGTAGCTCCAGCGGTGGCTAGCCCGGCGGCGGTGCTTGAGGGGGCAATCCGATCTAAGGCTGAGTGCTGTCAGCGATGTCCACAGCTCGTCAGCAGTCGTTCGCAGGTTGTATTCGGAGGCGGATCGGCCGATGCCGGATTGATGCTCGTTGGCGAAGCGCCAGGCGCGCGTGAGGACAAGGAAGGTGTCCCGTTCGTCGGCGCGTCGGGAAAGCTGCTCGACCAGCTGCTAGCGGGGATCGGTATCGGTCGGGACGAGGTATATGTCGCCAACGTATTGAAGTGCCGGCCGCCGGATAACCGCGATCCTCGGTCAGACGAGATCGCCAACTGCTTCGAGTTTCTTGAGCAGCAGGTCGAGATAGTGGCGCCCACTGTCGTCGTGACACTCGGCAACTTTGCGAGCAAATTGCTGCGCGGCGAGGACACGGGCATCAGCGTTATTCGTGGGACACCCGAGGTTCGTACAGTTGGATCCCGGGCGGTCTGGCTGCTGCCTGTGTTCCATCCTGCGGCGGCTCTGTACCGTCGACCTAACTTGGCTATCCTGCGCGATGACTTCGCACTCATCCCCGAGCTGATCGCACGGGGCGCTCCGACGCAACCGTCGGGCACTGCGGCTCTCGACTCGGCGCCCGCTCCCAAGTTAGGTGAAGAATCGAGCGAACCGGACGACCGGGCTCAGTTAGATCTGTTCTGAGCGTGCCGGAGTGCCGTCAGCAGCATCTTGTTATGTCCGCGATCGTGCCCCGCTAGCTCACGCAGCTTGAAAGTAAGTCCTTGGCTGCGGTCGTCGCGCGCGAGCGCGGTCGCCCCAAGCTGTCGCTGGATCACGTCTCGTCGGCGTCGTGCCTGAAGGTCCATGCGCGCTGCCGCGTCAATCGAAATACTCGAGTGCTGACCACTGTGGACGACTCGGATCGTAGGGTCGTACACCGTTGAGACTCCGCGTGCGCGCGCGCGCAGACACAGGTCCATGTCTTCGGCGTAGAGAAAGTCATCCGCACTGAACGGACCCAGCTCCCGCAGTAAGTTGGTCTGAGCGACAATGCAGGCGCCGATTACCCACCCAACTTCCGTCTCGTTCTTAGCGCGGAAGGGTTGGAGTCGCTCTCGCAGGCGTCTTGGCATCAGGCGCGGGACGGTGATCGCAGCGAGGTATCCACTCCAGCCGCCGGGTAGGGGGTGGGCGCTGTCCTGGATTGATCCATCCTCGTTTAGTAGCCGCGGCGCGATCAACGCGCGCCGCTCGGACGCCTTAGTTATCAGCCGGTCGAGGCTCGAATCAACCAGGCGGCAATCGGGGTTCATCAAGACGGTCACCGGCTCTCTCGCCAGCTTTAGTGCTTCGTTATTGGATGCACCGAAGCCGAGGTTGCCGTCCATGATCACGACCTCGGCGCCGCGCGCGCTTGCCACGGCAACGCTGTGGTCGGTCGACCCGCTGTCGGCGCAGATGATCTGCGGGCGCTCAGATAAATGCGTATCGATCGAATCGAATAGCGCGCCGAGCTCGCGAGCAGAGTTGTGGGTCACTATGCAGATCGAGAAGCTCATCGTCTTTTCGATACGACTTCGCTGAGTACGCGATGGAGGGAATGTGCTGACGCTCCCCACGTTAGCGGCCTTATTGCCTGCTTTGCCGCGGCTCCGAGTGTGGTGCGCAGGCCCTCGTCGCCGCTGATCAGCACGAGTGTTTTGGCCAGCGACTCCGCATCCCCAACCGGGAACGTGAGGATTGCGTCACCGAGTGTTTCGCGGAACACGGGTAGATCGCTAGTGACGCTGACGACGCCGTGCGCGGCTGCCTCAACAGGCGGCAGGCCAAAGCCCTCGAGCACCGAGGGAACCACTAGCGCCGAAGCTCCTGCGTACAGCTCCGAAAGTTGCTGGTCACTTTGTCGCCCGACCAGTCTCACTCCCGCTGCTCCGTCGAGCAGCGGCGCCGAACGCCCCTCACCGACGACGATCAGCGGCAGGGTGAGGCCGATTCGGCGCGCGATCTCGATTGCTTTGGCGAGCGTGTCAATCCCCTTGCGCGGTTCGAGTGCGCCAACATAAAGTAAATAGCCTCGATCGCTGGGCCAGGCCTTCTGACCGCCGGTCAGGTTGGTCGATGGAGCACCGCGGATGACGGTCGCCTCGCCTGGCTCAATAGGCCAGCTGGCATCTTCCATCGCTTGCAGCGTTGCTTCGCTGTCAACAACGACCGCGGCAGCGCGTTCCGCGAGCCTGCGCGGCCGTGCGGCTTGATGCCACCCCTGCTCGTATGCAGTGAAGTTTCCGGCCGCAACCTCAAAAGAGATGTCATGAACCGTCAGTACGTACGGGACCCGGCGCCCGCAGGCTACGGGCGCGGGGGCCGGGAGCCAGCAGACGTCAGCGCCGCCAGCGAGCTTCTCGAGCCGAGGCCGTCCCGTAAGGGCCGCGGCGGCGAATAGCGGCCTGGAGCCAAGCCGCGTGCGGCGTAGTTCGACGCCGCTCGGGACTTCTACGTTGCGGTCTCCAGGAACTACGGCCACCCACTCGTCGTCGGGAAAGCCGGCGGCGAGCGCCGTCAGCATCTCTTCGAGGTATCGCGCGATCCCTCGGCCCTGCCCGAGGTGTCGGGCGTCAATCGCAACACGCATCTAGAGAGCAAGGTAGATCATTGGCTGTTGGTTGATGCATGGCGCTTCGCGTAGTGTGCGGCGATAGTGTGAACAAAAGATGAACCAGATTCCTGCAGCCAC
>CAIJLJ010000103.1 GCA_903821395.1 uncultured Solirubrobacterales bacterium
CCGGACTAGCTCGCGCCAACTTGGCCTGGCGACGAACGTGGGCCCGGGCGGCAACCAGCTCGCGCAGAACCGGGATCAGTATCCGTGCCATCTGAAGCCGCGAGCCTTCCCGATCACTCCAGCTGATTCCAACTTCTCGAATGCGATAACCGAGCGCCCGTGCCATCGCAATTGCCTCAGCGTCATAGGTCCAGCCGTCTAGTGAAGTCCGTGAGAAAACATCTTCGGCAGCATCGCCACGCCAAAGCTTGAAACCGCAGTAGAGATCACGGGTCGGCTCGAGCAGAATTAAGCGACAGCACTGCTGGAACCCGCGGCCGACTACTCGCCGAGACAGCGTCTGCCGCTGCCCAAGCTGCGCTCCATCGGCTAGACGTGAACCCACGACAAGATCGGCGCTCTCAAGCAGGTCCAACATCTGAGGCAATGAGGCGAGCGAGGGGGCGCAGTCGGCGTCGCAGTGGAGACGAATTTCCCCCTTTGCCTCGAGCATTCCGCGGCGGACCGAGTAGCCCTTGCCGAAATTGTCGCTATTGGTCAGCAAGCGGATCCGTTCACCGTCCAAAAAAGGAGTCACGTGGGCGATCGTCGCGTCGGTGCTGGCGTTGTCCACCAGCAGCACTTCGTAACTCTCGCCGCTGCGATCGAAGAAGTCGCGGAGTTCACTGATCGTGCCAGCAACGGCGAACTGCTCGTTAAAGAGCGGGACAACGATCGAAAACTTGGGTCCGGACACGCCGCTGAGCCTACCGGCGCGGGAGCGCAGCCTTGCACGCTCACGTGACGAGCGGCGTTAGTCTCTCTAGCCGATGTCTACGACTGCTACCTGCGGAATCTGCGAAGGAGTTCTCGAGCTGCGATTTGCGGGCTCTGGGCAAGCGCCCCAGCCCGGTGATTTCGCCCCAACCTGCCATCGCCCGCAGGCCTATGGCGACCTCTATCGCTGCCGTGAATGCGCGACCGTTCAGCAACCCTCGCTGCCACAGGGCGTTGATCTAGTCGACCTCTACCGCGACATGGACGACGGCGACTACCTCGCCGAAGAGCGCGGGCGGCGGCTCACGGCGAACTGGTTGCTCGATTTAGTTGAGCGCCGTCGCACTCCCGCGCGGATGCTTGAGATCGGTTGCGGGCACGGATTGCTGCTCGATGAAGCTAGGCGCCGCGGGTGGGAAGTTCGCGGCCTTGAACTTTCGGAACGCTCGGCTCGCCACGGGCGCGAACGCTACGGCCTCGATATTCGCGAGGAACCCTTTGAAGCCCTCGGCAACGAGGAGAACGGCTGCTGGGACGCAGTTCTCATGATCGACGTTCTTGAGCATCTCGACCATCCGCGAGAGGCGATCGAACGCGCCACCAAACTTCTCGCACCGGGAGGTGTGCTTTGTGTCGTCACTCCTGACCCCGCGTCACTCACCGCCCGCATCGCAGGAGCCAAATGGTGGGGCCTGCTGCCAGCGCACACTTTTCTAATCGCGCGCCGCACTCTGCGAGAGCTACTGATCGGCCAAGGACTCGTTCTTACGGACGACGTCCCCCTCATCCGCAGCTTTTCGGCGCGCTACTGGGTCGAGGGATTCGCCGGCATTGCAGGGCCGGCTGCCGCGACGGTCCGTCGCGCCGCGGCGAAACTGCCGCCGCAGCGGTCTCTCGCTCTGTCTCTTGGTGATGAGCGCGTGATGCTCGCAGTAAACGAACCGGTCAGCGAACCAGAGTCGCGCCTGGTCCATAACCGCAACGGGACCGATGACGTGCACGTCGTGCTGCCTGCCTACCACGCGGCTCAAACGATCGCGCTCGTAGCCGCCGACCTGCCAGTCGCGTCGTTCGACCGCGCACTGCTGGTCGACGACGCCAGCGGCGATGACACCGTCGCAGTTGCGCTCGCCGAAGGCTTCGAGGTCCTCCGGCACCCGGCCAACCGCGGCTACGGAGCGAACCAGAAGACCTGTTACAGCCGAGCGATACTCGACGGCGCCGATGTTGTTGTGATGGTCCACGCCGACCACCAATACGACGCTGCGCTCGTCACTGAGATGGTGCGGCCAATCATCGAGGGGCGCGCCGACGTCGTGATGGGCTCGCGACTGCTCGAGGACCGCGCGATCGCGGGCGGAATGCCGCGATGGAAATGGATCGGCAACCGCGCCCTCACATGGACCGAGAATCAGGCGTTTACGAAAGAGTTTTCGGAATACCACACCGGCTACCGCGCCTTCTCAACCGAGTTCCTCCGATCAATTCCATTCCTGCGCAACAGCGACGGATTTGTCTTCGATCAAGAGATCTTCGCCCAGATTGTCGACCGCAACGCGCGGGTCGTCGAGCTGCCAATTCCGACCCGCTACTTCCTCGAGGCATCGAGTGTTTCGTTCAGGGCATCGGTCCGTTACGGGCTCGAAACGCTCACAGTTCTCGCCCGCTACCGCGTTGACGAGCGACGAAGGCGATGGACGCTGCTGCGACGCCCGGCTGTAGATCTTCAACCGAGCGCTCAGAACGCACCCAACAGCGAACCGGTTCCCTGAGCCTCACCATGGCGCGCGTGCTCGTTGTCAGCGCCGAGCCGATCGGCCCGCAGGTTGCCGGTCCGGCAATCCGTGCGCTGGAACTGGCGCGCGTCCTCGCTGACTCGCACGAAGTCACGATCGCCGCCCCGGCGCCGAGCCAGACCGACGACAGTCGGATCGCACTAATTCCGGCTGGCTTCGCAGATTACGAAGCGCTGGCCGCAGCCGTACAGGGCGCAGACGTTGTCGTCGCGCAATCGCTCCCTCCCCGGCTCCTCTCGAAGCTCCCCGCGCTCGGCACAACGCTAATCGCCGACCTTTACAACCCAACTGTGTTCGAGGTTTTAGAGGCGAGCCGCGACAAGGCCACAACGGCACGCCGACGCCAGCAGCGAACCGTGACGCTCGCATCGATTGCCAACTTGGCAGCTGCCTCACACGTCATCTGCGCAAGCGAGCAGCAGCGCGACCTTTGGCTCGGGATGATGGCCGCCGAAGGGCTGATCAGCATCGAGGACTACGCTCGCGACCCCACTCTGCGATCGGTGATCGACACGGTCCCCTTTGGGCTCCCGAGTGAGCCGCCGGTCGCCGCGCAGACGCCGCCGATCCGCTCGATGTTCCCCGCGATTGCGCCCGAAGACCGAATTGTCCTCTGGGGCGGCGGTGTATGGAACTGGCTCGACCCTGAAACTGCGATCGACGCAATCGGCGTAATCGACGCGCAGCGCGGAGACCAAGCCCGAACACACCTCGTGATGATGGGGCTTGGTCGGCCGGCAAGCGAGGAACTTGATGCGATGCGCGCTGGCCAGCGAATGCTCGGCCATCTCACGCGGAGCGGTCTCGAGGGCAAGGTAGTTCACGTCAATCGCGGCTGGGTTGACTACGCAGAACGGGGCAGCTGGCTGCTCGAAGCCGACCTTGGCATCAGCACGCATCACGATCACCTTGAAAGTCGGCTCGCGTTCAGGACGCGGATGCTCGACTACATCTGGGCTGGGCTGCCAATTGTTGCTACCACGGGCGACACGCTCGCAGCACTGATCGAGCGCGAAGGGCTCGGGCTGACGGTGCCCCCAGGCAATCCGCTCGTACTCGCCAACGCGATCTCAGCGCTGCTCGACGACCCTTCACGCCTAGCGGCCGCAGAGTTTGCGCTCACGCAGCTGGCCCCAAGAATGACCTGGCAGCACGCCGCGGCCTCTCTCAGCGAGATTTGCGGCGGAGAGTCTCCTACGGGCTCGCCCGACCGCGGCGTACTCCGGCGCGCGACGCTGGCACAGTACCCGCCGCTACTCGTTGAGACGCATTCGACAGACGGCCTGCGCGCCGCGTCGAGCCGGGCGTGGCGCAATCTCCTACGCACGCTGACTCCCGGAAGCTAGATGGCTAATACCGAAGTAAGGCCAGGGCTGATTACCCGCCTCGCCGGCAAGATCGGGCTCGACCCATTCGAGCTCGCTTGCCTAATCGCGCTCACCGGGCTTGCGATGGCACCGCTAATCGCACTCGCTAGCAAGGGTCGTGACCTCTCGGGCGCCGACGGGCTCTTCGCAACCGATCAGATGCAGTACCTCTGGTGGATACGTGACTCCAGCAATCACGTCCTGATCGGAAACCCATGGGATCTAGCGCCAGGCGCACGGCGTTTCTTCCACCCCGGTTTCTTCATCAGCGGGCTGGTCTACCGCTACCTCGGTCTCTCGATCGGCCTTAGCTATCTGATTTGGAAACCGGTGGCAATCGGCGTGACGTTCGTTGGTTGCCTGCTCTACGTCCGCCGCCTCGTCACCGGCCGAGGACCCAGACATACCGCCCTTGCCCTCGCCCTCTTCACCGTGGTTCCGGCCGTCGCAATAGTGGCGTGGACCGGCTGGGGCGGCAACCCGCGCACCTACACCTTCGGCTTTATCTCGGGCGAGATTTGGTCGGCTCATTACCTCTGGGGTTACCTCTTCACAGCGATTGCTGTCTTTATGATTCCGCTTGTCCTGCTGGCCCTCGAACGCTGGCGCGAGAACAGGCGCAGCTCGATCCTCGTCGGCTCGGCTATCGGGGTGCTGCTGATCACTTGGCTCCAGCCATGGCAGGGCGCTGAGATAGCGGCGATCGTTGTCGCCGTTGAGCTCATCCGCGCGCTCCCCCGCCTCGGCGGCCGCCGCCCCTCTTGGCTGATGATCTTTGTAATCGGGGTTGCGGCGCTGATCCCAGCTGTCTATTACTCCTGGCTCGCGCGCGCCGATCCCGGCTGGAAGCTTGCTGGCGAGGTCAACCGAGCGGGCGCTCAGACCCTCTGGGCGTGGCCGTGGTGGGCCATCGTCGCGTCGCTTATTCCACTCGCGCTTCCGGCCGCCTTCGCTTACAGGCTGAAAGCGCCGAGCTGGCAGGAGGTGGCTGTTCGCGTCTGGCCGTTCGCAATTATCGCGGTCTACCTAGCGCCAACCGGGACGTTTCCGTACCACGCGTGGCAGGGACTGATGCTGCCGCTCGCGATCCTTGCCGTTATCGGCGTCAGGAGCCTCCCGATCAAGACACCCGTTTGGCTCGTCGCGATCGCAGTCTTACTAATGACTATTCCTGGCACAGCACACAAGATCCAGGTCTTCTTCAACAGCGTCCACTCTGCAGCCGACCCGTATTGGGTCTTCCCGGGAGAGATCGATGCGCTCAACGCGCTAGAGCACGACCCGCGGCCGGGTGGCGTGCTCGGACCGAGCTACTCCAGCCTGCTGGTGCCAGCTCGCACCGGGCGTGAAACCTACGTCGGTCCGTTCTCATGGACGCCGGACTGGTCAAAGCGCGCAACGACAGCAAACGACCTCTTCGAAGGACGACTAACCGGCGCGGCGGCACGAGAGTTCGTGATCAAGTCTCACGCGCGCTGGTTGTTCGCAGATTGCCGACTCAAGGACGTACGCGCGCTCGATAGATCGCTCGCACCGCTCCTGGCGCGGCCGCCGGAGCGTTTTGGCTGCGCAACGCTCTACGAGCTTCGCTACCGGCCGGATATGGCCCGCGCAGCAGGCGCACCCGACTCTTAGTGCCGGAATTGAGCGACGGCAGCTTCGCATACGATGGCGCGATGCCCAGCGACGTCGCCCAGATACCGACGCGGCCGCCGGGACCCAAGCTACTGCAGTCTGCGCCAACCTGGTTTGTTCCGCTGCTGCTCTTCGCTGGTGGCCTCTTCTTATCGGGAATAACGATTCTGAACGGCGTTCAGCCAAACGATGAAGGACTGATGCTCGCCGCCGCACAGCGGATCGCAGCCGGTCAAGTGCCGTACGGAGACTTCTGGTGGTACTACCCCCCCGGCCAGCCCTACCTGCTTGGCGGGCTCTCGGCGCTACTTGGACCTTCGCTGCTTTGGTGGCGGATCGTTCGCCTGCTCGCCGACGCGACCGTCGCGTTACTGGCCTGGCGGCTGGCGCGCCGCCGCACGGGGCCTTACGTTTCGCTCGCTGTCTGGCTGATCAGCATCTGCGCGATGGCTTTCCCGAGCGGCCCGCACCCGTCGCCGCTGGCTTTAGTGTTCTCACTCGGTGCGCTGTTGCTGTTCGAACGGCGGCCGGTCTGGGCGGGGGTTCTGATCGGGCTCTGCTTCGCCTGGCGGATTGAGTTTGCGGCTTACTTAACCGTGGGTATCGTGTTGGCGCTGGCGCTTCAGGTGGCGGCGCCGCAAGAGCGAATTAGGCAGATCGTGCGAGTCCTGATCAGCGCCGCGATCGTCTCGGCGTTGATCTACCTACCAGTTGTCGCAGCAGCTGGCGCGAGCCGCTCCTGGGATCTGCTCGTCCGATACCCGCTCGAGGACTTCTCGACGTACCAATCGCTTCCGTTTCCTCACCTCTATCACGGGCCGCTTGGCTCGCTCGATGACTGGGCCGGGTCTTTGCTGCCGTTCTACATGCCACTGACGCTGATGATCACGTTGCTCAGCGGTCTTGCGACGCTGGCGGTCTGCTTCAAGCGGAACCGTGATTGGCCGATAATCGCTGGATCGGTCTTCTCAGTTGGGATGGCGCACTACCTGTTGGTGCGCCCAGACTATTTTCATACCGCTCCGCTGACCGTGATGGCAGCGGTAATCGCCGCATGGGCGATCGGCGGCGCGCAAGCGCTGCGACCGCGGGTCTCCGCTCAGGCCTGGAGACGGAACGCCGCCCTCTGCTGTGCCGCTGTAGCCGCGCTATCGCTGACCTACCTGGTCGTCCAGGGCACTGCTCGCCGCTGGCTCCAAGCGACCGAGTCCGTGACTGCGCTCACAACCCCTGTTGCCGTTCCGGTTCGCGCTGCTGCTGATGTGGCCGGGCCACTCGACGAAGTTGTTTCGTATGTGCGCGCCAACTCGAGTCCCGGCGAGCCGATCTACGTCGTTGGGAAACGCGCCGACGTCACAACCGCCGGCGCCCCGCTGATCTACGTCCTAACCGAGCGGCCGAACCCGACCCGCTACGACATTGCAGCTCCAGGCGTGCTGACAAGCGCGCCTGTTCAGCGTGAAATCGTCTCTGATCTGCAGCGGACCCAGCCGAAGTTAATCGTCCGCTGGGATTCGCCGACGACCGCCGCACCGGAGCCGAACCCCGCGGGCCGGTCGTCGGGAGTTCGGATACTCGACCGCTACATAGCCACGCACTACCGCTCCCAAGTTCGCTACGGCGACTGGGTCGTGCTCTCGTCGCGTCCGCTCAGTTGATCGGCCAACCGATCGCGCCATGCCCGAACGCCTCTAGGTGTTGGTGCGACACGGATCGCGCAGGAGAGGTAGGCGCCCCAAGAAGAAGCGGTAATTAGGGCAACCGGGAGCAAAGCCCAGCCCGGTCTAATCGCGCTAGCTGCGAGCGCCGCGAGCGCGCCGCCAATCAGCGCGAAGAGGACCGCCCAGACAAGCGCCGCCGCGGTCGCCGCCGCCGGGACTCGCGCCGCTTCCGGCGCGTAGCCCCTGAAGCGCGAAGCGAACCAACCACCGCCGATTAGATAGGCGCACAGGGTGCCCACGATCACCCCGCTCGCGCCGAACGCAATTGCGAGCGGAACCGTAAAAGCGAAGTTGAGCGCCATCAGTACGACGGCCAACCGGGCCTCGAGCCCTGCGCTACCGCGCGCGCGCAGGTAAGACACACGGACGCCAAAGAGAAGGTTAGATCCATACGCGACGACCAAGATCGCGGCGAAGCTCCCGGCAAGCGCGAAACCAGTACCGAGCCAGCCGCGAATCAGCGACGGCGCGACGGCGGCTCCGATCAGGGTCGCGCCGAGCGTCGCAATGATCCAAAGCTGATCGATCGCCGCGAAGACGCGAGCAAGCACCGCCCGGTCGTCAGGTGCTTGTAGAGAAGAGAAGCGGTTGAAGATCGGTACCAGCGGCGCTGCCGCGACCAACCGCCCCGACTCGGCGACTTGCGCCGCGATCCCGACCTCACCGACGACCGCGGGGCGAGCGACTAGGCCCGCCACTACGCGATCGCTCTGACCGTTGACGATCAGCGACGCGACTGTGAGCTGCAGTCGCGCCGAGAGCCCCGCCATCGCGACAGCATCCTCACCGCTCACGAACCCTGGGCGCTGGCGCAAGCTGCCTGCCGCCAGTACCGCGCGACTGAGTAGCAGCACGAGCTGCTGCGCGATCACCGCCCATCCGAGCTGCGCAAGCGTCGCGCCGCCATCCACGAGCAACACGATCGCTGCAAGGTAGGCAACTGAGCCAAGCGCAGCCGTAACGGCGATCGAGCTGAAACGGCCTTGGCCTTGCAGCAGATTTGCGAGAGCGGCCATCGCGAGTCCCAGCGGGACTGCGAGCCCAACTATCCGCAGCAGCGAGATCGCTTGCTCTTCCAGCGCTGGCGGGAACCGAAAGAGGCCCGCGATCTGTGGTGCAAGCAACTCGATCACGAGCGCCGCGGCGACGCCGATGGTGAGGTAGAAGGCGAGCGTCGACCAGAAAACGCGAGCGGCCCCAGCGTGGTCGTTTGCTCCCCGAGCGACAGCTACATAACGCTGCACGGCGGGTGCCATGCCCGCCTCGACAATGCCGATGTAGATCACGATCGCCATCGAAACCGTCCAGACGCCGTAAGCAGATCTGCCGACGTGATCGATGATCAACGGTGTCGCGATTAGCACCGCGGCGATGCCGATCAACGCCGTGATTACGGTCGCGCTGATGTTTCGTTGGGCGCTCCTCACCGCACAAAGCCTACGCACGCTGGTAGAACGATCGTCATGGGCGCGTTCCGCAACACCGCTCGGAAGCTAATTCCGGACGACATCCGCTGGTGGCGAGTGCGCCGCGCAACGCGCAACCGCAGTCGCAACTATCAGCTCGCGATCCGCTACCTCGGCGGTCTAAGCGGGGCTGAGATTGGCGGCAGCTCGCACAATCCTTTCCCAGTCGACGCGATCAACATCGACCGATACGAACAGATGGACACGATCTATAAAGATGAGGAGCGCCGACTCGCGGGCAAGGCGCTGAAAGTCGACCTTGTCGCGCCTGGCGACGACCTCCCGCTCGAGGACAACTCGGTCGACTTCGTTCTCGCCTCACACGTGATCGAACACTTTCCCGACCCGATCAAGGCGCTACTCGAGTGGAACCGCGTGGCGAGCCGTTACATCTTCCTCGTCGTTCCGCACCGCGATCGGACCTTCGACTCCGACCGACCGCTAACCCCGGTCGACGAGCTGGTCGACCGCCACACGAGCGGCTTCAGCTCAGAAGAGGACAAACACTGGTCGGTCTGGAGCTGTGAGTCGTTTGTGGAGCTTTGCGAACGGATCGGGTTGACGGTGGTTGAGACCGAAGACCCCGATAAGAAGGTTGGGAACGGTTTCGCCGTGGTTATCGACAGCTCCGCGAGTGCGCCCGGCGTTAGCCCTGCGTAGGCGCAGGCGGCAGGTCGTCGTTGGCCGCTACGACCGCGCCAGCTAGCAGCAGCCCGATCAGCGCTACCGCTGGCATCTCCCAATCCCAGTCAAGTCCAGCGTGGACAGCCAGTGCTCCGAGAGCAGCGAGTGCACCCGCAACCTCGCTGCGCCGCCGCAGCAGCACGTTCCTCCCGGCAGCGAACACACCTCCGATGAAAAGCGCGAGCGCAACCAAGCCAAGAACTCCAAGCTCGGCCGCGGTCTCGAAGTAGAGCGAGTGCGCGTCGAGTACCGGATCGATGATCTTACGATCGCGCCGCCAGATAACCCGGAATGATCCCGACCCATCGCCGGCAACCGGCGCGGAGACAAACATCGCGCCAGCAACCTTCCAATATGCATATCTGTTGCTCTCGAACGAAGTTAGGCGGCGCGTGTCAGCACCGAAGCGTGGCTGGCCGTTGGTACTTCCATTTCCTGCAGCCACCGCGACGAAGCCGATGACAACGACTGCGGCGAGGCCGGCAGCAAGCGCCCTCGACGAAGAAAGCTCGCCCTGTGATTCGCGGGCCAGCCACCAGCGCGCAACAGCGACCGCGGCCGCCGCAATGACGACAATCGCTGCCAGCAGAATCAGGCCCTGAATGCGAAGCTCCCCAGACGATCCTTGGAGCGTTCGAACCGCGGGCAAAAAAGCTGCGACAACTGACACCGCGACCGCTGACCCAATCCCAACAACCATCGCCCGCAGCTGGCTGCGCTCGCGGCTGAGCACAATCAGCAAAATGGCGCCAACCGCAACCCCAAGTAGCGCTCCGCGCGAAAAAGTCAGATAGACGCCTAGCCCGAGCGGAACCGCTGCGGCGATCGCCGCGCTTCGCTCAAGTGGTTTGCGAGCAAGGTCGGCCGCGACACGCAGGGCCAGGATCAGGCCTACAGCAGCGAGGATGCCGCCCGCGTTCCAATAAGTGAGCGGCTGCTCGAGCCGTCCGGCGGCCGAAGCTGTAGCCGCCTCGTGGACGATCCCCGGCGCAACCCTTGCCGCTAGCGCATAACAGGTCACGAGGAGGGCGCCGAGGCCGAGTACCGGCTCAACCATTCGCAGACCTGCGCGACCGCGCAGCAGCGCCGCCGCTGCGACCAGAGCGCCGAGGTAGAGGACGAGGCGCTGAAGGTCAGCCTGCGCGACGCTGCGCAGCGGCGCCCAGAGAATCGAAACTCCAACAACCAATGTCAACAGCGCCAGCCCAAGCAGCGCTATCCGCCCGGCCCGTCGGCGCGGAAGCGGACAAGGACTCGCCCAGACAGCGACCAAGACAATTCCCCACACGACAACTCCAGCGATCAGCCGTGGGCCGTCGAAGTAACCCCCAGAAAAGAAAGCGACCACCGTCGGAACGACCAGCAGCAGAGCTACGGCGACTTTGCGAAGAGCGGCAGACATTCGCCGCGAGCGTAGTGAAACTGGCGTGCTTGCGTGGCGAACGCATACGATTACAAGGTGGCCTTGAACCAAACCGGAACCACAACCGCGCTCCGTATCGCGCTTTCGGTCTTGGCGCTGCTCGCCGGCGGTTGGCTACTCGTGGGCTGGAACGACGCGCGCCTACAGACCGATGGGATACTGCTCCTCGCGGAGCACCCACCGCGCGCAGCTCAGGCGCTGACGCGGTTCAACAGCGCTAAGTTTCTCAGCGCGAGCCTTCAGCCTGAAGAGTTCGCGTCTTCCTCTGTCTTCCTGCTGGGCAATCGCCCGCTAGCGATTGAGCAGCTCAAAACAGTGCTTGAAACCGAACCCCAGAACCGCAGTGGCTGGATTCTCCTTGCAAACTGGCTCGCACCGACCGATCCAGTGGCATCGGCCGCCGCGTTCAGGCGCGCCGCGTTACTGAACGGAAACCCTCACTAAAAGCGGCTGTTGCCGTTAGGAGCGGGTACGGCCTTGGCGGGCGAGCCCGCGGCCCCGTGTGCGGCGGGCCGACTCATGGAGATGCGCCGCCGCCGGTCGCGCCTGCCCTTGACGGAGAGCCTGCTCTACGACCGCCGAAAATTCCTGGCTGAACCGGTCAGGGCTAAACCGCTCCGCCTGGCGCACACAGGCTCCGCTGTCGAGATCAGCCGGATCAAAGCTCTCCAGCACCGCACAGAGCGATGCCGGATCGGGGCGATCGAAGAATAGTCCCGTCTCCCCTTCGAGCACAGTTTCAAGCAGACCTCCAGCGCGCAACGCAATCACGGGTCTCCCCGATGCTTGGGCTTCAACTGCGGCAATGCCAAACTCCTCGGTTGCGGCGACAACCAGCGACTGTGCGGTGCGCAGCAGGCTGGCGGCTTCGTGATCGCTCACGCGGCCGGCAAACCGAACGGTTGGCCCGGCCAAGCGATGCAGGCGCCGCGCGTCGGGCCCATCCCCGGCGACCACGAGCGGAAGCCCTAAGCGGCTGAACGCTCGTACAACGACCTCGATTCGCTTGTGCGCGATCAGCTCCGAGAGGACGAGATGGTGGTCGCCTACTTCTCCGGGCGCGAAGCGCCTAATTTCGACCGGCGGATAGATCACGGTTGAATCGCGCGCGAAGTACCGCTCAATCCTTTGCTGCGTCGTCTTCGAGTTAGCGACGTACGCGTCAACCCGCTGCGCGGCAATGAAGTCCCACTGGCGCCAGCGGTGGAGCACCTGTGCAAGCGCAGGCCGTACCGGGAAGCTCCGAGCAGCAAGCGTCGCGTCGCGCTCGGTCCACGCGTAGCGGAAAGGGTTGTGGCAGTAGGAGACATGCACGGCCTTCTCGTCGGGGATCACACCGTGCGCCCATGCTGACGAGCTTGAGATAACGAGGTCGTAGCCGCGCAGGTCGAGCGACTCAATCGCCGCGGGATAGAACGGCAGCAGCGGCCGGAAGTTGCGCGCCGTCGGGCGCAGGCGTTGCAAACCCGAAGTGATCACGTTGCGGTCCGCAAAGCGACCCTGGGTTCCTACTTCGTCATAGACGGCCGTGAATAGGTCGGCCTGCGGAAACATCGAACAGAGCTGCAGAAATACACGTTCAGCGCCGCGCAAATCGAGCAAGAAGTCGTGAACCAGCGCTACGCGAAGGTTCGTGGCTGCAGGAATCTGGTTCATCTTTTGTTCACACTATCGCCGCACACTACGCGAAGCGCCATGCATCAACCAACAGCCAATGATCTACCTTGCTCACTAGATGCGTGTTGCGATTGACGCCCGACACCTCGGCCAGGGCCGAGGGATCGCGCGATACCTAGAACAGATGCTCGCTGCGCTGGTAGCCGGCTTCCCCGACGATGACTGGGTTGCTGTCGTCCCGAGAGACCGGGAGACAACGGTTCCTGAAGGCGTTGAGCTTCAACGCTCGGCTTTCCCGTCCAAAGCGCTGGTTGCGTCGGTCGCTATCACAGGCCTCCCTCGGATCGACCGGCTTGCGCGCGGCGCCGATGTGGCGTGGATTCCCGCTCCTGCGCCTGCCGCCTGCGGCAGAAAGACTCCTTATGTGCTGACGATCCACGACCTGTCGTTCGAACTAGCACCAGAGGATTTCACGAGTTACGAGCGGCTCTGGCATCGCGCTGCCAGGCCACGGCGCCTAGCGGCAAGAGCAGCAGAAGTCGTAGTCGATAGCGATGCGACGCGACGTGCGCTACTAGACGAACAATGGCCAGTGGACCCCGCCAGAGTAACGGTCGTCCAAGCAGCCCCGTCGGCGGCTGTCAGCGCCGACCCCAATGGACCGACCGGGGATCTCGCCAGCTCCGGGTACCTGCTGTACGTTGGCGCACTCGAACCGCGCAAGGGAATCGAGACGCTGGCAGAGGCGATAGTTGAGGCGCGCGCGGCCGGGCTGCGCACACCTCTGCTGGTGGTAGGTGAGGGGCGGCTCTCAGCCATCCTCGACGGACTCCCGGGCGTTCGCATGATGGGGAGGCAGAGTGACGTCGAGCTGAAGGAGCTGTATTCAGGAGCACTCGCGCTGGTGATGCCCTCAACGTTGGAGGGGTTTGGCTTCCCGCCCGTCGAAGCTGCCACACACGGAGTGCCAAGTCTCGTAAGCAACCTGCCAGTCTTCGAAGAGACACTCGGAAAGGCTGTGCTCAGTTTTCCTGTCAACAACAGCGCAGCTCTCGCCAAGGCACTGGTCTTGATCAGCGGCGATGTCAAGCTGCGCGCCAAGCTCGGTGGAGAGGCGCGGGACGCGGTGAGGGAGCTGACATGGGCGTCCACTGCTCAACAGCTCCACAGCGTGCTCGCGTCGGCAGCAGGTCGCAGATGACTTTCTCGCTCTGCATTGTGCTGCACAACTCCGAGAAAGAGCTGGCGGCGTTGCTCGATTCGGTCGACACGCACCTGAGTATGCGTCCGCAAATCATCTGCGTCGACAGCGGTTCGCTCGATGATGGCGCGGCGCTCGCACGCTCGCATGGCGCCGACGTGATCGTGATGAAGGGTAACCCTGGGTTCGGTGCTGCGAACAACGTCGCAGTCTCCGCAGCGACGGAAGACGTCGCCGTACTTCTCAACCCGGACTGCCGTTTGATTGATTCAAGCCTTGAACGGCTCGTCACCTCCGCGGGCAGCCGCCGGGCACTGCTGGCGCCACGACTACTGAACGCGAACCGGACGATTCAGGACAACGCCCACCCCCTCCCCGGTGGATGGGACGGCTACCTCGCAGCGCTCACAGCGCCTCGTGTGCTGCCCCGCCGCTTGCGCGAGCGACTCCAGCCATTCCGCTCTGAGCATGCGATCAACGTCGGGTGGGCAATAGGTGCCTGCATTGCCGGCCAGACCGCACTGCTTCGCGAGCTCGGGCCCTTTAACCCAGACGACTTTTTGTTCGCTGAGGATCTCGACCTCTGCCTGAGGGCTCGCGCGCTTGCAATTCCAACGATCCTCGAACCTTCTGTGGAGCTCATTCATACC